>CANNEW010000016.1 GCA_947503685.1 Comamonadaceae bacterium
CACTTGATTTTTCAATCCGACCCGAGTGAAAACGGGGCAAAAAACCAGTTTGTTACATAATGCAACAAAATTAGGTATTACACGATTTATTACACGGTCTATTTTTACCCATATAAGTCATTGATTTATATATATATTTAAGAAACCTAGTTTTCTGTTAATCCGTAGGTCCCTGGTTCGAGCCCAGGTTGAGGAGCCAATTCTGAGGGCACATCTAATCAGATACTCAGCTGCAGCTCCGCTTTTTTCTCCTGCTGCGGCTCTAGCGTTTTGGCCTGCTCTTTCCGGCTTGGCGAGGTCGCACCGCTGATCTCAATCCCCTGTAGTCTCTTTTCACTCACAGCCTCAGCCTTCGCCTCCTTGGCAAGCTCGCTGGCCATGGTCTTGCCACCGTCTTTCAGCGCCGCATCATCCATCGCTGTCCGTCCCGACTCAGTGGCAACAACCTGGGTATGCAACCTCGCCCTTGTTATGGCTACATACAAGCTTCGCGCCGATGCTGCAAATGCAACCCCCTTATCGCCCGCCGCAACAATCTGCACATCGTTAGTCTCGCCCTGCCCTTTGTGCGCCGTCCTGGCGTAGCCGTGCCCCACCATTTGAAAGTCTTTGTTCTCCATCTTCAGCGTAAAAGCTTCCTTCCCTTCACCCCACTTGACCGTGATATTTTGGTCATCAATAGACTGGATCTTGCCCCGTGACGCGTTGCTGATCCTGACCAGCTCCCCGTTCGCATCTTTCACACCTAACACCGCCCTGGCCTCAACTTTTTCGCCAGCAGAAAACTCTAACCTTTGCGCGACTGCAGCGGTAAAGTTCGGGTGCTTTTCGGGATTGATTTCGACCTTCTTGCCATGCTCATTGATAACTTCAATCCTGTTGCTCTCCCCTCTAAGAGCGGACACAGTGAGCACTGAACCGGCACTAATCCCCAGCTCCGAAATAGACTTGTGCATGACCAGCCGGTCCACGTTGTTTTCTGCCAGTTCTCTTACGTTTCTTTTCTCAACATTGGTGATGCGAGGGATGTCCAGGTGTGCCTTCGTAAAATTGGCTTGCCCAATTTCACCTGACTTTTGCAGTAAGTCATGCACCGCCGTGTTGGTAACCAGCCGGTCTGAATTGGTAAATGTGGTGATGCCCACGCTCGGGTTGACCGTATTTTTAGCACCCGACCCATCCATACGCAATGACTTCACCGTGTCCAAATAGACTTTGGCCACCGCATCAGCAAATTCTCGCTTGCCCTCATCCTTGGAAACACGCTCGAGCCCTTGTTTATTTGGAATCACCACTGCGCGAGCGTCCAGTGCCTTCAATGCGCCAGCCAGATTCCCATCGTTGGCAAGTACCACGGCAAGCTTTTGATCCTGCTGGGCGTTCACAAACCGCCTTGCCTCTTTCAGTTTTGAGACATTGACACCCGCATCGTTCATTATTTTCATGGTGTCCCCTGCCCCCACGCTGGCCAGCTGTTTGGAGTCGCCTTGGACTAGCAGTCTGTTTTGACCGTCCTTCATCGCAGTTTTAAGGACCATCAGCAGATCCTTTAAGCTAGTTTGGCCAATCTCATCGATGATGAAGAGTGTCTTTTTACCGTCCTCACTGCCCGTGCGCTCAATGTTGCTCAACCTGGCCTCGGCTCCTCGAAGTCTGGCCAGGACCTGCATGTCGTGAGCGCCCTTCGGATCTTTCTTGTATATATCGAGCAAAACGGCTTCAGCTTGCACGGCTCCCACTCTCTCAGCATGCGCAATCCTCGCCGCCCCGCCCTCAAGGCTGTGAGAAACCCCCGCGCGAAAGCGTTCTACCAGTGTCACCGGCTCCCGGCCTGAATCGATCTTGCTGGCTACCTTCACCGCAAAGTCAGCGATCGCGCCTCTAAGGCCGCCGGTCATCTTGATGACCTCACCAGTAGAGCGGTCCACCAGGTAAGTATGCTTTCCGTAATCCACACCCAGATCGGCGGTCTTGGCGTGTACCGATGCTGTGCTGATTTTTCCGACGCCGCGCCACTGCGATTTGTCGCCAATGGCCTGACGCATCGTCTGGATGTCTCTTATCAGCGCGTCTTTGCGTTGGTTGATGTTGTTCACATAACCGGCAATCGTCATACTATCGATGCCGCTGCCCCCTTGCAACTCCTGGGACGCACTTGCGCTTGATGCCATGCCCACCACGTTCCAATCAGACCGGTCGGCCGCATATTTGACGAATTCAAGCGCCGCAGTTTTACCAGTACCTGCATCGCCCTGAATCATTTGCACCTGGTCGTTGTGCATCAAGATGTTTCTGGCGGCACGAACCTGCTCTGCAGAGAGCTTGTAGTTGGGAATTTCTGACGATTTGTCAGCCTCAAATCCAGACAGCAGAGCCTGGAACTGCTCAGCGCTTGCCCTGGGTATCATGGAAGCGCCACGGCCCTTTTGCTCAGCAATGAACGTACCCAGGTTTTTTTCGCGTTCGATAGCTTGCGGGGTGGTAAAGACCGGCGCCCCACTTTTGTCAGGTATCGCCTCGATAAGGCCTTTGCTCTCAATGAGCGTGCGCGTCGCTTCCTTGATGTGGTCAACAGTCGCGCTGGAGCCCGTAGACAAGCGCAGCGCCTTTTCTTCAAAGTCTGCCTTCTTAAATACCTGCTCGCGCTCCCCAAAATGCTCCGCCGCCTGCATGACCGCTTGGAGCGCAGACATGCCAATGCTCTTTTCATCGGGAACAAAACCGGCCTGCACCCGCTCCTTTGAGGCCTGAACAATCGAGCGATCTATCCCAGCAGCGTCGATCGCACGCGACACGACGGACTGAAACTGGTCTTCGGTAATATTGTGTTTTGAGTCTCTGGTATCAAGATTAGCGATTTGCCGCTCAATCCAGGTAGCGTTCTTGGGGTCAATGCCAGCAGCGGTCAACTGCGCGTCTATTTGAGTGCTACGCCCAGACATGAATTCAATCTGTTCGCGGCTAATGCCCTTGACTTCAAAATCACGGCCATTTGCCGCCCACTCGACCTGGTAGCCAATCTTCTCCAATCCAGACGCCAATTCCTTCTTGTAGACCGTATCGGCTTTTGAGCGGATCAACATGATTTCGTCGTTGGTCAGACTGCGCCATTTGCCATCTTGTGCGTCAAAGGTGATCGCCACCACCACGTTGTGTTCATGTAGCTGCGGCTCGTTAAGGCGGCTTGTCTCGTGCTGCACATTGGCGTAAATGAGATTGCCGGACAGTTGGCGCTCGCCGCCGGCGCGCAAGAGGGCGCCGTTTTCCTCCACCCAGCCCATAGCCTTCGCAACGGCCTGCTGGTGCACATCTTTGACACGCTCGTCCCCCATACCCACGCCAATGATGGACACGGATTTGGGCGCTGATATGGTCATGTCAAACCCAGCGCGCCGGGTTTTACCCGTTGCCGCGCTCAGATCTTCGATTTCGCCTGTGGTCGGGTTGGTCACCTTGCCATCGAGGAGGTCAATGAATTGCTGCTTTTCAACCTCCTTGCCGCTCAGGCCCAACAACGCTGCGCCCTTGCCGGCCCAGACCGCGCTCGCCTTCTCGTTCACATAGTAATTGTCAGATCCAGGCGTCTTGGTGCCATCGTTGCGCAGCGCTGAATCGTGATACCGAGCAGCGTCAGCGCCAGAAGAGATGGGATGCATGGTGATCATGGCTGGACCTTTTGGGAATAGACAGGCTCAAACACAGCGCTAAGTTCACCGGCGCGTGGACTGATGGTGAAGCTAATGGTCTGACTGCGGGCCAGAGTTCCCGTATGGGCATAGTTAGCGGGCGCTAAGAATTCCTCCCGCACTGCGCGCCCAGCATCGTCCCTGTAAATAACCTTGATCGATGGCCAGTCATTGGTTCCAGATCGCCCAAAATTTTCTAAGAGCAAGGAGACCTGAGCGCCATTGCCGCTGGCGGACTGTTTGTAGAGTGCCTCCGAGGCGCTCAATTCATCCGCATTGTTCCTAAGCGGTTTCAGTAGGTAGCCGGTGATTTTTGTGGATTCCGCTTCGTTGAACCGTCGGCCGCTGTACTGTTCTTGCCCAGCCGATATCGATGTATGAATGATTTCTGGCCAGAAAAGACCGAGCGTCGCGGTCGATACAGCAAAAAAATAGATCAGCGGCTTGATCCAGGGATTCTGAAAAGCGATCATATGGCGGGCCCCCCCGCATTGGTTATATCGAGCGAGTCAGACACTATGCTTGCTCCGATAATGTCTGCGAGCCCATCCGACAGTTCTGGCGAAACAACTGCCACCGCCTGGTCGGGCTCGACGGACTTATTTCTTTTTTCCAGCTTTTCATTCTTGGTGGCGATCACATCCAAGGCAATTAATTCCCAGGGCGAACTGGTTCCGACCCGTGAATCAAGCAATGCCAAAAATCTTTCATCCTTGGCTGGCAGGTCAACTTTTGGGCTAAAGCTGTCCATCTTGGCTTTGTTCTTTAACCAACCGCCATAGTTCACCTTGGCTGCGGGATAGTCACCAGCGAGCTTCAAAAATCCCCGGCCGACGCCTAAATCCCCGAACTCAGAGGGCATCACAACCCACTTCTCGGCGTCCATCTTGGTAATCCCCGCACCGTCGCGCGACTCATTGACGGCAAGCGCCTGGTTTTGATTGGTACTTTCCACTTCCATCTTTCCGATGAATTCGGCTGCCCTCTTTTGCATGTCAGGCTCGGTTACCCGCAAAATTAGATTCGTCGAAAAGCAGCTCAAGACGGTGGAGGCCCGTTTTTCGCCGATCAAAGAATCGAATTGACTTCGGGACTGAACCCCGGAAACTATGGATACACCGTACTTGCGCAAAGTAGCCACCGCCTCGTCCAATTTGATGTCCCCCAGGGTGTGAACCTCATCCAGGAAGAACCAATATCGATCCTCGTGAACCACGTCCTGTTTGGCCTCGATTGCCGAGAAGGCCAGCTGGAGCATGAGCCGAAACATCGGCAGAAACATTTCCTTGGTGCTGGAATCGTTCAATATAAATAGGCGGGAGTCGTCATCGGAGTCGATAAAGTCCTTGACCGTCCAGCGCCCGGGCTGAACCAAACTCATGCCGTCCAGGTACACAGAGATGGAGGCAATCACCCCTTGCCGCTGCCCTTTGGAATCCTGGCCAACCGCCGCACTGGCAATGGACATCTTGATTAATTCATCGAGCCCGTCGGGCGAAAGCTCTAACAAAGCCCTGGGCAAATCTGCCGTATTGACGGATCCAAGCCTTTTCAGGCGCCGCAAGATGATGGTAAACAAGGAGCGCGCAGCGTCTTCAAAGAAAGTGTTTCCCGATGAGTTTTCCTTTTTCGGCAGGAAGCCAAGCGCCAATTTGTTGGCGTCATAGTCGTAGGACACCTCATCAAATAGCGACCATGGAACCGAACCTAGCAACGCCGGGTTAAAGAAAACATCCTTGCCAGGCCGGAAATAGGCCTTGAAAAATTCACCGGACTGGTCATAAATAACGCACTTGCGGCCGGCTTTAAAAACCTGCTGCATGACGTCGTGGATGGCTAAAGACTTTCCGGAGCCTGCAGCGCCCTGCAGCAAGATTCCCATCGTCGGCGACAGAGGCGGCAATGTCACATCGGCAAATTTAAGCCCATAGCCGCTAAAGCTGTGGGAGTATTTGCGGTTGTCTGCGCGCACACGACTGTCAAGTTCGCCCGCAGAAATGAGGTATTGCCCGCCGCGAATGCGCTTGTTGTCCTGGGATCGCTCGCCCAGCTGCTCCAGTAAAAACCAAACAGCGAAATAGCAAAGTATCCCCAAACCAATCGAAAAATAGACAGTGAACTTGAAGAACGACCATGCGCCCCCTTGCCCGTCCAGGGCAGCCACGGCCTCTTTAGGCAGTAGGTCCTGACTTAGATCATGCGTTGCAGAAGAGACCGCCCAGACACGCATCAAGTTGCCTGAGGCATCCCTGATTTGCCATTCACTGCGGGAATCCTCGCTGCTCAATGCCGCAATGACGTGCGCCTTGACGATGTCCACATCGCGGCCGCTGGCCTGCCAAAACCAAATACACATAGGAATTAGCAGGCCCGGGATCAATCCCCACTCCACGCACATCTTGGCCGCTTGCAGCGTCAACTGCAGTCGCGTAGAGAAGATTGCGCGGCCGATACCTGCGCCAATTACGTTATTTTTTGCCATACCCTGCCCCTAAAGTTAGATCGCGCCGACGAATTCGGGACCGACAATTTCTTCTGAAATTTGAGCAGCAGCACCTAGTTCGTCAATGGGAAGGAGCTCAACCAGGCTATTTGCGCGCAAACCATCACCGTCAATCCAAGAGCCATCAACCATTTGTTTAAAGTCCATGCCCTTGATCGCGCCATCTTTTTCGACCGTCCAAAATTCAGCAGCACAGACTATCTGGCTGTCATCCAAGTGCCATTCGATATAAATTACTTTGGTACTGGTCGACTCGCATAAGTAAAAACGCCGCACGCCAAGGTAAGCCCCAGGCGCTAAGGTTTCAGCTTGGCAAAGTGAGTTTTCTAGGCGGTGCAAGAACATGGCATACCCTCCCTAGCTTGTCGCAAGGAGTCGTTTTTTCGCGCCACCCAAAGCCTCTTTGCGCCTGTGATCCAAGCCCGCCAAATCTTCAGAGTCTTTGAAGTGGTAACGACAAGACGCAATTAGGGATGCATCTGCGACAACAGAAACTCGGTCTAGTGCATCGCTAATCTTTGAAACCGCTTCAAGAATCGAGTCACCAACCTCGCCCTCTCCGCTAATTTTTTTGAGCAAGGTGTCTTTGATGAGATCGCTAATCGTTGTTTTATTTGCACTCGCAAACGTTTTTATGGCCTCATGCTCTTCGGCGCTAAGCCGAATATTTAACGTTTTAATTTGCTTCATCCAATTTCCTTTCAGTACGTTTGCATTACGAATTCAGTACAGGTTCATTACAAATAGGAGACTTAAACGGCCAATATTTACATCATTTCAGTACGTTGTACTGAATGCTTTGAACCCATCAAAAAACATGTAAGTACACTTTTTTCGAATAGATTCATAGAGATAGAGGGGATTTAAGGCTTGCTGTAAAGCATGCGTAGTGTGTGTTCATTTTTCCCTTGCCTTTCTGCATTTGGTTACCATTATTTGAACTATAATCGAGATTCGCAAATTGCGAAAGTGCAACGCGATAATTTATTTCCGAAGGGAACAAGCATGAGTCAGAACGCGCAAACGCAGACGAAGGAAGAGACGGCTAGCCGTGGGAGCGAGCCTCAAAAGCGAGGACCAAAAGGCGGTCCGAGGATCAGTAGATCGCAGCGCCTGGAGCAGTTGCTCCAGCAAAAGCTAGACGAGGCGAAGGCGCTCGAAGCGGAGCTGAAGAAATCCAAGAAAGAGGAGATCGAAGATCTTCACGCAGCAAATTTCAAAGTAATCAAGGACGCAGGCCTCTTGGATGTTGAGACCGCACAATGGCGCAAGTCCATTGAAAAGGTCAAGGCTCTCTTCGAATAGGATGTAAGCCGTTTGAGAATAAGGGACGCATAGCGTCCCTTATTTGTGCCCTGCTTTGTAGGGGCATGCCCGCAACGCGGCACGTAAATACACATGCGCTCAAACGCATGGGAAACGCGAGGCTCCCGCCTCCCCCACGGCATTGACCGAGGCAGCAGGTCTAAGCGCGCAAAGTTTGACTCGCCAGCGGCAACGTCGAGTTAGCCGCTTGGCTCAGCAGCACGAAGCCCAAGGCCCAAGCCGTCGGGCAAGGCGCGACTATTACGCGAACGCGCAAAGCTAGAGAGCGGCAACGGCCCTAGGCCGGCAAATTTGATTTGTCGACCGGCGCACGAGACGGAAGGCAGCAACACGAGGCCCAAGGCGCTAGCCGTCGGGCGAGACTGTGCCTTGTCCACAAATCCACCGACCCCGTAGCCGCTACGGCAATACTCCAAAATTGCCGCAGCGGTTTTCGGTGCTTTTGCACATTTGGTGTGAAAGCCCAGAAAAGTGGGAGCGTGGTTCTGTGGGCAAGCCCGATGTGAGGTGCTGGCGCGCCAAACCTTTGACTTCGGCCCTAGGCCGAACAAATTAAATTGCGGGCTAGCCGAACTAGGCGGGCCGCTCCAGCTCGAGGCCCAGGCTTTGCCTAGGGCAAGACTGCCAAAGCAGACCGTTTCGAAAAAACGGCCGCATGGCCAGCAATGCGGGCCACTGTTTGCCGGCCAGTAACGACCAGCTATTGGTATCGGCAAGCAAAGCGCGCAGGCGTCAGGGATCGTTACCCGAATGGGCTGAGACGCGCAGCGGCTCAGGGCGCAAGCCTAGAGCCCGGCCCCGCAGGGGAGACGCACAACTACATCCAAAGCAGCACCATCCCCTTTTCCATAGGAAGCATCGAGCTAAGCAACTAAAACACCCAAGCTCGCCACCAATAAAAAAGCCGGGCGAAGCCCGGCTATATAACGAGGCGAAGCCCTCGTTAAAGGAGTGTCCCGTCGGGACGATCCGGTTGGTCTTTACCCACAGTATGGCGCAAAACAACCACCAGAGCGACAAAGCCGATAAAGCCGGCCAAAACTAAATAGTGTTCCAACATAGTGCCACCTCATTTACGGTTAAGAGACGTCATCACTATAACCAGTATGCCGGCGCCCAGCAACTCCAAGACGACGCGAATAGGCGAGCCAGTGATCAAGTGCACCACGCCGTTACCGGCGATCAGCGCACCAGCGGTGCGACAGGCTGTCAAAACCAGCGAGATATCCAAAAATAATTTTTTCATAAAAGCTCCCTTTCCCAAGCAACATTGCTTAAGCACGCTAGACCGGCCAACGGGGGCAAACTCAAGTGAACCGTGAAATTAATGGGGCAGGCCCGCCCACAGGCGGGACGGGGGGACCCGTTCATTCGCGAAAGTCACTTGAATTTGACTCCGTGGCCGGTAGGATGAGAAAAAAGCAAAGAGCAAACAAAAGTAATGCAGGCGCGCCGAAGGATCCACACCAGGCCATAGCGAGCAGCGCACGCTCTAACTAAAGCACCAGCGCCCAACGCTCCAGCCAAAAACCAGCGAAGAGGGATGCCGCGCGGCGGGAGAGGGTCGCCAGCCCTCTCCCAAGAGCGCCCCACCCCTAACGCAATCAATGATGGATGGGCATCACCAGGGCAGCATCTGCCGCCTGCAGCGCCTCGGCCGCCTCGGGCTCGCGGTCCAAATTGCGGTATTGCGCGCAATCAAAGGCGGCGCGCATCAGGCGCAAAGCGGCGCGCGCCTGCAGCAGGCCTTCGGGCACGCAGTGGACGCCCTGCCCTGCTGCCTGATCCTGGACATGGTGAGGATCTTGGTGCCTTTGGTGCATTTCGAACTGGCCAACGGCTTGGCCCGTCGGAATACGCCAGGCGCGGTTAGTGCGAAACCAGCGCGACGCGGCCTGGTTGTCTTGGGTGAGACCACGTTTGATCACCTGCGTGACAAAGTAATTCATCTGGGTCAGTCTGTTGGACATGGAGGGCCCCTTCAAAGATAGGTAAAAAGTACAAAAGCCAGGGCCAAGCCAATGGCGATAGCCAGTGCGGCGTCGGCTAAACGGCTAGGCCCCAGCCCGCTGGGTTTGGTGTGTAGGCGCATAAATGGATGGTCCTGCAATGAGGCCAGCGCGCCGCAAAGTGCGGGCGCGCTGGCGGCTGGGTGATCAGGCCTTGAGTTTTTGCATCTCTTGGGCCAGCACCCAAAGCGCACGATTGAGTTTGATGTTCTGGTCGATCCCTTGGACCGCCCGCGTTCGGGTGCGCCGGCCTGTTGCGCTGCGGGCGCGCAGGCCACCTTGGATGAGGTTTTCCTGTACGCGGTTGAGCGTGGTCCACAGATCAGGCGCGTCGTCTTGCATGCGCCGCACGTCTAAAACCTGCGCCTCGGTGATCGGCGCCGGTGCCGTTTCGGTGTCGTATTTGATGGCCAGCGCTGCGCGTGCAAATGCGCTTTGTTCGCCATCGTTCAGGCTGAGCGCCTGCATGCCTTGGCGGCTCTCGTCGACCATCTCAAAATCATCGAGCACCTTAAAAGCGCCCTCGATCACGTTATCCACAATGTCGCCCGAATGGCGCAAGCGCACATCGTTGCGCGTCTCGCCAAATACCATGCCGTTAGAACACACGTAGCGATAAACACCGGCGATCATCTGGTAGGCGCTGGAACCATCGTGGCTATTGATCAGAACGATTTCGTTTGCCTCGCCCGCGTTGATTTGGCTGGCATGGCGCAGGCGCATCATGTGCTTGGTGTGCTCGCGTTTGCCTTGATCGCGGCACAGGCTTTGGCAGGCCATGAAGGGCTCAAACCCCTCTTTGCGCAGGCCAGCGAGCACCTGCGATGTGGCAATATGGCTATAACGTGCCGAGCGGCTACCGTGCGCCTCGGTTGCAAAAATAGAGGGTGCCACAGAGCGGATTTGCTCATCAGACAATGGCGCATGAGAACGGACGGAATTGGAATATCCAAAATGGGTTGCGAGTGCAGACATATAAAAACTCCCTAAGTAAGAGGCCCCTAAATAAGAGCCAAACCAGTAACCGACTGGCTGCGGTGGTTCTGACTTCCGGCTATCCACGGTTGACCGGATTCCAAGATTCCGAGCCCTTCAACATTTGTTGTGCTGAGCCGGTGGCCTTGAAAAGCCTGTCGCCGTTTTTCCTGAGTTCGTCGCCGGGGAACAGACTGCGGGTGCATGGCAGACATCAAGAGGACGTGGAATAAATAGCGACATGGGTCCGCTTGCGGACGACATGGGCGGCTTTATGCCGCGAAAGCCTCTTGAAGGCACCACCCCAAGCGAACGAAGTTCGCATGACCATTGGGTGGGGGTGCCGGTGTTTGCCAGGCATCTGCAACAGTCCCCGACAAAGCGACGGACTCAGCAAAAACGGCGTAAACAGGCTGCAAAGGCCACCGGCTCAGCACAACGCCGCGCGGCGAGCGCCTCTAGCAGCGTAGCTGCTCTAGCCAGTGGTATCGGCAAGCAAAGCGCGCAGGCGTCAGGGATCGTTACCCGAATGGGCGGAGACGCGCAGCGGCTCAGGGCCCAAGCCTAGAGCCCGGCCCCAGCGGGGAGATGCACAAAAACAACACTCGGGATTACGAGACAAAAAACTACCCTTGGCTCCTGCCCAGCGTATAGTTATCTATTCGGCAAAGGGAACGCTAAACATAATGAACGATGATTTCTTCAGGCGAAGGAAAAACCATTCCCTCGTAAAAGAGCAAGTAGCCCACATGCTCACCGTAACAATGCTATTCACGGTTCTAGGAGGCATAGCAGTGCTTCTAGACCTTGCATCAATACAAATACGACAGATGGGCGTAACAGATTTCACTAGCAAGGCAATCGAGCTAGCCTCCCACGCAATGCTACTAATCGATCTAACCCTGTTCGGCCTATACATCCTCAAAACCAGTTTTGCCCTCGTCATCGATATCTTCGAAAGGCGTCCCCACTAGATATCAAGAATGGGAAGGATGTAACTCTCGAACGAAACGCAACCCAGCAAGACACGCACCCCTACAAAGGCCCAAGCGCACCTAAGCATACGAACCCTAAGGACCGTCAATCGCAGACAACCGAACCACGCGGAAAAGCAAAGCGGCACGATGGCGACCGCTGTGCGAAGCGCAACGGTACAGCCATCGTGCACAAGCAACCCAAAAGTACCGCGGCCCCAGCGCCGCCCAACTAGAGCACCCGCGCAGCGCCATAAACCGGCATGGCCGGCAGACCATTTGCGCTATGCGTAAGTGGTCAATCTAGAGGGATGCCTAGCGGCGGGAGATAGTCGCAGACTGTCTCCCAAGAGCGACACCTCCACAAGCACCACGCCAGGACCAAGCAACGCGACTCACTGGCGTCACCCAGCCCAACCCGCAGCAACCCCAAAGGCCAAGCGGAGCCCGAAGGCCCCGCCACCCTCAGGGGCGACGCACCCGCTGCCTACCGGCCAGGCAGGCGCGGGCCAGCGCGTCCCGGATTGCGCCCACGCCAAGGTCTACTGCACGGGCCTGGTAGCGCTGCTGATGAGCTGGGTCAGCTCGAATTAGCCGCGTTGCCCGTCATCGCCGCCACAGGTGCAGCAACAGGTGCAGGTGGTGGGGGGCCAAGTCAATCAAGCGCAGACCGCTTTGCCCGAGGAGTCATCACCATGAGCGGCGTCAAGTATTGACCCCCCAATTATGTTGAAGCAATTCATCAGTTCGCGTTCAGACAGTTTGACGCAGTCACCGCGCATCATGTCAGAGAGTTTGGGTAGGGTGATAGCCATCCGTTTGGCCGCCTCTTTTTGAGTCAAGCCACGATTTTTCATGGTTGTTCTGATTTCGATCACCAAGCCAGTTTTGATCTTTAGCTTTTCGGCATCAGCTAGGCCGAGGTCAGCAAACACGTTGCCAGAACCACGATGCGCTTCAACTCATTCGACAAGTCGCGCTTCCATCATCCTTTTCATTTCCGTCCGCCTCATGCCAAATACAAAGCGATGCGGTCTGATGTCCAGGTCGCTACACCAGTGCCAAAGAAGTCCGCGTCTTCAGTCCAGACTGGACAACCTAACGTCATTGCACAAGCCAATACAGGCCAGTCATCCGCATCACGAACTGCGATGCGTTGCAAGGCCTGCTGTTGCATGCCTGCATAGAGCTCCGCATCAATGGATTGCACAACACCCTCAAGCCTATCCAGCACCAGCATTCCTGCACTGGAATCAACCCCACGCTTTTTTAACAGCGCGGGCAGATAATTTCGCGCATCTGCGTAGGCAATATCAGGTGCGAAAAATTTGACAGTTATTACGCTGTCGAAAATCAGTTCACGTACCCGCTTTCCAAGCACCGCACGAATCAGAATATTCGCATCAAGTACGATGGCTTTGCCACTCATGCCGCCTTGACTTTCAGCTTTTTAGCGGATGTGCTGGCTTTCCTGCGTGCTGCTTTGAAGTCTGCAACTACGGATTCAACATCCACGCCCTGCGCCTCAAGCAGCTTGTCCAAGGCATTACTGGCTCTTTTTAAGGCTGCGATGTCTGCTTCAACTTGTCCCTGCGTGGGGATGAAGTAGCCAACCGTCTGACCGTGCCGCGTGACGGCAACGGGTGTGCTGGATGCGATGTACTCGGCCAAGTCGGAGCGGAATTCGCGTATGCCTACCTTTGTCGTTTCCATATGGATGCCTCTCCGTTTGTGAATCTATGTGTACACATTCTACACCAACATGGCCAGCCCTTGTTACGCCGGCTTGCGCGAAATTGTTTTAAACGCCGGCATTGTCGCGCCGCTCCTGCTACACATCAATAAATTCTGCGCCTCGCTGCGCAACTGCAGGCTCAAGCAGTGCCGCCGATTGCCAACCTGGACCGTAAATCTTGGTCGCATAAAGATTAACGACTTTTCCACCAAAAACACCCATCACAATTTTGTCCTCCTCAGCGCGCTTTTTATCTTGGGCGCTAAATATGTTCGCTGCCTTTAGTTCTGCAACCGCTAGCGCTACCCATTGCTGCCTTTGCTCCGTCGTCAACTGATTGATCTCTGCTAAGACGATGGTTGCGTTACTGCGAGTTACCGGAGCCTTTGCATCCGCCGGGGCGCTGTGAATTGTGGTTTGCTTCGGGATGTTAGGGGGAGATTCCAAATCGCCGCCAAGATGCGCGTTCTTCAGTACCCCCGAAAGCCACGCAAAAGCGTTATCCACACGTTTGAGTGTGGGGTTTTGAATGCGAGCAGCAAGCATCTCTAGTTTGTCCTTGAACAAATCTTCGCCATATTGGCGAATCAACTGTTCCGCTGCCTTTTCCACAATTCCCAAGCGCCCAGCCTGCAGCATTAGGTTTGGGTCAAGGGTGACCTTTGCTGTCAGCGCTTGCATCCTCTGCTTTTTGCGGACGATGAACTGAACTTCCTCCACCGCCCTCCCCCCGTTGCGGTGCTCAACCAACTCGATATCCAAGTCCGTTTCGGAGCTGATCTCTTCCACTGCCCGATTAATTTTTTCTAACTTGAACTTGCGCCACTCTCGGCGCTTTTTGCCTTCCTCTGGTGCAGACCCGCTCAAAGCATCGATCCACCAATCACAGGGCTTTCTTGAAGTGACCCCACTCGGGTTATCTCTGTAGCGTGCGCATATTTCGTACAGGGCAAGCGCGCAATAGGTGCTTAATTGGCTCGTCACGCGCAGATTCCAAACCGCGTAGCGATCGGGGTCCACCACCATGGCCATGATTTCAGGGGGAAATGCCCAGGACACCCAAGTTTGCCCGCTGCGCATCATCACTTTGGCCTGACTCAGCATGTTGAGCCCAACCCACTTAACACCGTCACCGGGTGCCGTGCTTTCCCAGTCCACGGCGAACTCCTGCATTTCTTTAAAGTATTTCTTGGCCACCGTTCGCTCTTCGCCTCCGCCGGCCGAATAGTTCAGCAATTGGTGCAGCGGCGCCTCAAAAGTGTGATCGGCTAACGGCATCACCCCTTTGAGCTCCACCTGAGACACCGATAGCAACACGCGATACAAACGACGCCCGATCAGCGATAGCGATTTACCTGACCCAGCGGCCGGCATCATCACGATTAACTCATGGTGGTGCTTGGTAACGAGATCCTGTGGTGTGCGCTGCATGAAGTGTCCAATATAATTTGGACATTGTATTGCACGTTCAGGCTGAGTTCTTTTCCGGTAAATTCTTGGACACTTGCACTGTTTGGACGCTTGCGATCCCTCGCCAGGCGATCAGTTTTTAGAGATTTTATGGTCCAAATTCACTGTAAAGACTCTTTCTAGGCGGCTAACTCACTGGCCACAAAGTGCCGCAGGCAAAGCGGTAAAAGTTAGGACACTTCATTGATTTCAAATTACCGCGTAGCTAACCGAATGGCCAAAGACGCCCTGCCCTGCCCGCAAAACGCGATCAAAAGTTATCCACAGCCCGCCGACCTCAAGACCGGTAAAAGTCAGTACAACTGCCGGTAAAAAACCGGACTAATCCGGTAAAAAGTTGGACGGTTTCGGGAAGAACACGTACAGTTGTACGCTGAAAATCTGCTTAAGTCATTGTTTTATATGACTATATTTTATGGTTTGCAGCGCTTAAGGTATTGAAGGTTTTTAAATTTTTATTAAACACTAGCTCTTACCCGCAGGCCTTAGGGGGTTTTAAAAGCTACAACAACCAAAAACGCCAATCTTCAGGACGAAAAGAGACTAAAGAATCGATGCACTGGATTACAATCATTCAATCGAAAAAAGTTGGAAAAATGACTTTTATTCACTAAGTGAAACTACAGGGGATTCTATGGAGTTACGTCAAAGCATCAAATCAGTCTCGTTGGATGATATTGAACAGCAATCCAAAAAAGTAACCGCAATCATGAACGAAATCCGTTCCGTGATGCTAGCACCTCAGTCCAGAAAGATACCCCCGGTATTTGGTAGCGCAGACATTCAGTCCTTATGCGGCATTGATAGAGCAAAGCTAGCCTATCGGATGACTCTAGGCGACCTGCCTGGCGGCAATGTTGTGGGCTCTCGCCGCGTATGGACCCTAGAAGAAGGTTTAACGTGGGTAAGGTCGTTTCGATCTAGTTGCCTTCGCCCGCCCGGGGCGTCTGCCGTGACGATCACGGTGGCCAACTTCAAGGGTGGCGTGGCCAAAACCACCAGTGCAGTGAGCTTGGCCCAAGGCCTGAGCCTTCGGGGCCATAAGGTGCTGATGGTTGACTTGGATCCCCAAGGGTCTGCCACCACTCTCTTTGGGCTCATACCCGATGCAGAGGTTTCTTCCGATCAGACGGCCCTGTCTTTGTTCGCAGGTGAAGAGGACAGCCTGGACTATGCCATCCAGAAAACGTACTGGCATGACATTGACCTGGTGGGTGCAAGTCCCTCCCTCTTCGGCGCTGAATTCGCGCTCCCCGCCCGGCAAATGAAAGACCCTGGTTTTGAATTCTGGCGCACACTGGACTATGGCCTTGATTCGGCGAGGGAGCGTTATGACGTGATCGTGATTGACACCCCCCCTGCCCTTTCTTACGTAACTATTAACTCGATGCTGGCTGCAGACGGCATGGTGATCCCGTTGCCCCCTTCGGCTTTGGATTTCGCGTCTTCTGCGCAGTTTTGGGATTTGTTTTCTGATTTGCTCCAGCAACTCTATTCCGGCGGACGCAAACAAAAAACCTTCGAATTCATTGACGTTTTGTTGAGCCGCGTTGAAACCAGCGATACGGCCAGCTCCGTAGTTAGACAGTGGATCATGGAAGCGTACGGCGATAAGGTTTTGCCTATCGAGATCCCCAAGACCTCTGTTACCAGTAATGCCTCCGCCGAGTTTGGAACGGTTTATGACATCCCTAAGGGCTCGGTCTCAGCAAAAACATATTCACGCGCAAGGGACGCTTATGACCGTTACTGCCAGTTAGTGGAAGAGCAGATCCGCGCTGTTTGGGAAAAACAAGTCCGCAGCCTGAACGACTAATTTGGAGAACACGATGAGCCTTAAAGATAAAGCCAACCTGATTACCTTCGGCCGCGGCGCTGCCCAAACCCCAGCACCACCTTTTAAAGGTGCCGAGGCCAAGACAAAAACCGCCCCAGGCGCCATGATGGCCTATGCCAACGATCGACGTAGTGAGCTGGTTAAAGAAAACGACGAGCTAAAGGCAAAAGCCGATTCTGTCGATCGGCTCCAGGCACGTCTCGATGACACCATCGCTGAGTTGCGGCAGTGGGATGGTGTCACTGCAACTCGGTTGATTGATCCAAAGATGATCGTCGACAGTCAGTACGCGAACCGAGATAAGCGAAGTTTTTCAGACGCGAGTTTTCAGGAGCTTAAGGTAGAAATCGAAAGTGCCGGCGGCAATGTCCAGGCGATCAAGGTGCGGCCCCCGAAAGAGGAGGGCGGTCCATTTGAGATTGTGTTCGGCCACCGGCGACATCGTGCTTGCTTGGAGTTGGCGCTCCCAGTACTCGCGATGATTGAGAACTTGGACGATAAGGCATTGTTTGTGGAAATGGATCGGGAGAACCGCAACCGCAAAGACCTATCAGCGTGGGAGCAAGGTGTGATGTACAAGAAGGCTTTGGATGAGCGGCTTTTCCCTTCCCTCGGTAAGCTGTGCGAAGCAAGTGGCTGCCACAAGAGCAACGCCAGCAACTCCATTGCTTTAGCTGAGCTGCCCAAAGACTTGGTGGCGGCGTTCCCGTCGCCCAATGATTTGCAGTTCAGGTGGGCAAAACCTCTGAAGGACGCTTGCGCCAAGGATCTGAAAGCGACGCTCGCCACTGCTAAAAAGATCGTCGATGGGGGCAACAAGCTCAATGCTTCAGCCGTGTTTGCCGCACTTACGTCTGCTGGCCCTGGGGGGGTTTACGTTAAAACACCAGCTGCGCCCGCGAGCGTTCTTGTTGGCAAGAGGGTGGTCGCCACGATCGGGGTGAGCCCCAAAGGGAAGACCCAAGTTGATATTGATTCGCTTTTGGATCCCGCCAAAACAGCCCTACTTTCGGAGTTTTTGCAGAGTTTGCTCAAGCAGTAGCTTGAAGGAATTCGGACCGAGGAAAAAGGCGACTTCTAGTCGTCTTTTTTTGGCTCTTAGTGTGCTTCGCCGCTATGCCAGGTGTTATACCGTATAACAGTTCCAGGATGAACCCAGAGCAACCGCAATTTGATAGTCGAAATGGCCTCCTCGCGCAGGTGTTATACCGTATAACACCCGACTAATCAGCGCCTACAGTCGCGTGAAGCCGGGCACCTTTTTTCGGCTGGTAGAGTTATAAAAACCCGGACAGTAAGAGCCCTCTCCCCCCGGTTGGTTAAAAATTAGCCAATCTGCTGGACGCCTTGCTGGCAGGGGGGTTCCACTACACACAGCAACGTTGTCAACAGGTTTTTCCACCGAAAAAGGGAATAAGCCAAACCTCCCGAACAGAGGTTTTGCCCGACTAATCCGCGCCTACAGTTGCGTGAATCTTGCGAAGCTCTTTGATCATTCGGCTTCGCTCCTGCGTTAAATAGATCGACGTGGTGGTAAGGCTGGCGTGGCCCATTGCCTGCGATATCACCTCAATGGGCACCCCGCTTACCGCCGCCTGCCTCCCAAAACTGTGGCGCAGCCAGTGCGTGGAGGCCGACTCCAAGTGAAGCGGATCAAGGCCCGCCTCTTGCGCTAATTGGCTACACCGGTAAAAGAATCGCTTAAGCGTCCGGTAGATGCCTGAGGCGCTCAACGCTTGGGCATTGGCGTAGGCCTCCTGGGTTTTAAGAGTCGCAATACCTTGCACGTCAGTCCATTGGCCCACCGCTGGACTGAGGCCATAAATCAAGGGAGCCGAGCCAGGGGAGGGGAGGGCGCCTAGCGCCTGGTCACTTGCTAAATGGGCCGCATCGGCGTCCCGCGCATGCGCGTCCAGCCGAAGTGCTAAGTCGTCCGAGATGGGCACTATGCGCCGTTTGCGCCGCTTACCCAGGACCTCCAAGACCCAAGCCTTTTCAATCTCACCATCGACGCTGACCTGCTTCATGTTGTCCCGGGTTGCGGTGGTCAGCTCATCAAGCCGCAGTCCTGTGCTCACCAGCAAATCAAGGATGAGCATAAGCCTGCGCCCTTGCGCTGTCGCTCCTAAAGCTTGCGCCTGCTCTAGCACAAAGCGCCACTCGGCCTGGCTCAGTGACCGGTCTAAATCGATGGTGGAGGAGGGCAGGTTAAAGCCCTTAATGACTGCAGCAAAAGGGTTTGCGCTCACGTAGTTGGCGCTGCGTAGGGCCTCAAACATGGCCTGCAGAATCACCAATGCCTGCTTTTGAGAGGGCGGGCCGGGCTGACCCCGAAACGGACGCCACATGGGGTCACTACGGTCCACCGGCATCGGGTGGACCCAGTGTGAGGGCACCTGCATTAAAAAAGCGCGGTACTGCATGCAGTCAGGTGCGCTTACCGAGGACAAGGGTTTTCTGAGGACATGGGCGCAAAACAATAAAAAGCGCTCGGCCTCTTTGCGGTAACTGCGCACGGTGGAGGCGCGCTCCTGGTGGTGCGCAAGCCAGGCGTTGACAGCTTGTAGGTCAGTCTGGGCGTCCAGCGTATTGGGCCCTGGGACCCTAAAAACTCCCCCATGACCGTCCAAAGCGCCGGGCAGCATCAAGCGCTCCAAGGGTACGATCCCAAAGACAGGGGGCAGCACCAAGCTCATGCCCGCACCCATGCCCACACTCATGCCCGTGACTGGGTGGTTGTGCTCTTCAATCACCCGGCGCTGCTTGGGCACCAGGACCGATCGGGTCAGAGCCCGCGCGAACGCGGGATCGCTTTGCTGGCTGAGCCAGGCCAAGATTTGCTGCGACTTGGCGTGCCCAATGCCCCGTGCGTTGGTGTACCAGCGGTGCCCGCGCACGCCGATGTGATCGACTAAATTTTCTAAGGTGAGAAGGCCCAGCGACTCCAGGCGCGCGCAAACGCTGGGGGCAAACCAAAGGGCTAGGGCATGGGCAGGGGAGGGCGGTAGCGCTAAAAGAGACTCCAAGCGATTTAAAGCCCGAATATGGCGTTTTACGGCATCGCCTAGCCCAGCACCTTCGGTGTCAATTTGCGGGGCGTTTTGGGGTGTTTTGGAGGCCTGTTTTTCTCGGGCAAATTGCAAAAAATCCTCAGTATTGGTCTCATCTTCAAGCTCAAAGGCGCGGTTACTTTGCACCAAACCAAAGGCCTCCTCATACTGCTCTAGCAGCTCGGCTTCGCTAAAAAAGTCCGTATCCAGATCTTGCTCCAATACCCACTCATCTAGTGTGGGTATGGGGTCCGGCAGGGCAGGGGAGGGGAGGGCGCCAAACGCCTGGCCAGGGTTTAAGGTTGGGGACAGGTTTAGTGCGCGCTGCGACTTTCTTTGCGCGCGTTGGGCCTGACGCAGGCTCCCTAGCAGCGCAGTGATCTTTTGCCCCTCAGGCAGCGTGGCATCGATCTTTGCGCCCGAGTCCAGGATCTGGCCCAAGAACTGCTCAAAGCGCGACTGCGCAATGCGCAGGTCCGATAGCGGCTCGGACCAGGCAATGTAGCGCTCAAAGCTTTTGCGCAAATCCAGGCCCAGGAGCGTCGCGCGTACAAAGGCAAAGTGTTCGTGGCTTAGCGCGCGCGCGTGGCGCACCAGCTTGGTGGCCACCTTTGGGGGGCGGCCCCGGCGCTTGGAATATGGGCTTTGCAACACACCGTGCAGCAGTGGTTCAGATGAGGCCAATTAGGAACCTTGGTCGCGGCATGCGTGAAAGATTGGTTAGCGCTAACCTGAGGTCAGCGCCTCACCGCCCAATGAGCAGCTTGAGCGCATCTTCAACCCGTTTCAGGTGATTCACACTGAGGGTTGCCAAGGGCTTAGTACCCATGAGTCTTCGGTTGGAGATGGCGCGAATTTGATCAATCAGCAGGTCCGTCTCCTGCGCCAAACCGCTCTGGTTCACCAACGCTACACGCAGCGGAAAGTAGTCCTTATCTCGCTTAACGCTGGTGGTTCCCATCACCACCATGGTGGTTGGATGACCGCTTTTATTCAAAATATCGGTTTGGATGACAAGGGCCGGGCGATTACGCTTGCCGGGTTCTTCCTTGTGCGTTTGAGGCTCTAGGTTGACCTCCCAAATTTCCCCGCGCAGGACCTTAATCAAGGCCATCTTGAAGACTCTCGTCAAGGGACTCATTGAAGGCCAGATGCTCAGCAGAGAGCTCTTTGGACAGTGCGGCAATGCGCTGCGCCATGACCTGTTCGTTTTTCTCCAAGACCGCTTGTCGGATGTATTCCGAACTCTTGAGTCCGACCAGGTCCGCTAGCGTGCGCACCTCATCGGCAAAGTCGTTGCCGGCCCGAAATGAAAGCGTAGTGGCATGCATGGCCAAATCCTCGTATACGAAAAAGTTAGTCAAATTCTAGCGCTATAATTGTAATACATTAAAGCAAACAAGCCAAGGAACTGTGTACCAGGCCCGTCGCAGCCGTGTTTTGAGGGACTCCTACAGCGGCAAATAGGCTTTTATTGTATTTAATTTCGCGTCATGATTATAGTAATAATCATGACGTGCTTAGTCGATTTAAATGCCAGGATCGGGGGGTGGTGTGGGTAGATCGTTGATTTCATTGACTTTCCTGTTCACTTTCAAATTGGCGATTCGTGGCGTCAAACCGTGGTCGGTTTCATCCATTGGTGCCAGTTATCGGGGTCCACTCGTTTTCAGTGCAATAACTGGCGGTACGCAAACCCAGCACTGGCGCGGGGGTGGTGTGGGTAGATCGTTGATTTCATTGACTTTCCTGTTCACTTTGTAAACGGGTATCGTGACCGCCAACTAATGGGGTTCACGATGCAGGGCTGGCACTCAACGTTTTTGGGGATGCGAGAGCTCCCCCGCGATATCAG
>CANNEW010000017.1 GCA_947503685.1 Comamonadaceae bacterium
TTGGGGTGCAGCTTTATTGCAGGGTGCCGCTGCTGGCAAGGTGCAATCGAACCATCGAGGGAGCCTCTTGGGCGTCGCCGGCCACCAGATCGGCACCCACGGTCTTGACATATTCGGGATGCAAGGTGAACAGCGGTCCGCCCACCATTATGCACACCCTCTTGTTCTTCGAAGCCTTGCGAACCTCTGCAATAGTTTTTCTCAGATTGTCTAAATTGACTAAGGTCGCCAGCGAAAAACCGACCACATCGAAGGCGCGATGGCCCGTCAGCACCTGGGGTGAATCGCCCAGATCGTAGGGCCCGCCCACCACGTCCCAGCCCTGTTTGCGAAACAGTTCGGCCACCATAGCCAGCCCAAATGTATGTTGCTCGCCAGGGGTCGGCACCAGCAAAATACTCAGCCCATTGGACTTGAGGTTCCTGGCCTGTTCGGCTTCTTTGTTCAGGTCGCGAAGCATTTTTTGCAGGTGACCTAAGCCAAGTGTGACGTCCGTGAAATCACACAAATCATCTTCCCAGAGTTCGCCCAGGTAGCGCGCAACCGGGGCCAATAAGTCGAGGTAAATGGACTCGATAGGCGCGCCTGCGGCGCGCATTCGCGTTATGCAGGCCAAGGCCTGATCGTCGCTGCGGCTCAGGATAAGCTGCCCGAAAGCTGCCACTTCCTCCGCGCTCACCTCGACCGTGGACAACTCCGGAGGCATGTCACACTCAATCGGCGTGCGATGGGCAAGCATCAGGCGGGGGATGATTTCATGCTGAATCGCCTGCGCCAGCAAGGCGACCGTATGGTCTGAGCCGTTCAGGTCTGGAGAAGCCTCATTGCGGCTCGCATAACTGCCATTGGCAGCGCCCTGCGCGCCCTGCCAGCCTTCGGCCTGTCTGCCCTCGCTAAAACCTGCGTCGCTCACTAAGGTGCTCCGATTGGATGAACCCATATTTTTCTCCTCCGTCAAAGGAATTGTCTCGCCTAATTATTGGGATCGCCCTCTTATAGGCGTGGAAAAAAGGCTTCGATTCCTTCGGCAGCGCCGGGCGCCAGTCGGTACGGTAATCGATTTACTTTTCCAGAAGTCCGGTTCGTTTTACGCTTCAAATGGGTCTAGGTCAAAGATTTTTTAATTCCCGATAAAAACACTCGGGATTTCGCGAGTGTCAAATTTGATTGACGTAACAAAAAGTTGACATTTACAAAAAGTGGGGATAAATTGCGTCCCATGACCGATACGCGATCGCATTTCGCGGGCCCTGCGGCCAGCGCGAAAAAGCCCCGTCCTCCTCTGTACACCCCAGAGGAGCGGGTGCGTCGCGACAAAACTTACTGGACATTTGTGCAAGGCATTTTGGCGCCCATTCAGTTTTTCATTTTTTTGGGCAGCCTGGGTTTTGTGCTGCGTTACCTCGCCACCGGCGAAGGTCTTCAGACGGCCAATAACTCGGTAGTCGCCAAGACCCTGGTGCTCTACACCATCATGATCACCGGCTGCATTTGGGAAAAAGTGGTCTTCGGGCGCTACCTGTTTGCCCCCTCATTTTTCTGGGAGGACGTTTTCAGCATGCTGGTGTTGGCCCTGCATAGCGCCTACTTGGTGGCCCTGTTCAAGGGCTTGCTTTCCAGCTACGAGCTGATGTATTTGGCGCTGGCGGCCTATGCCACCTATGTCGTCAACGCCGGCCAATTCATTCTGAAACTGCGCGCCGCGCGCCTGGACCAGGAAGCCCGTCTGCGCGAAGCGGCGGCGTCCCGCGTGCAGCCTCATTTGGTAATGGCTGCAGCATGAGCGCTGTCGCCTTCCCCATTCCCGTCAAGGCCGCAAGCGGCTGCAGCGATGCGCCAGTGTTGCGCGAGCGGGGCCAGCACGAGGTGTTTTGCGGCCTGACCGGCATCATCTGGCTGCACCGCAAGATTCAGGACGCATTTTTCCTGGTCGTGGGCTCGCGCACCTGCGCCCACCTGATTCAGTCTGCCGCCGGCGTCATGATTTTTGCCGAGCCGCGCTTTGCTACCGCCATCATCGACGAGCGCGATTTGGCGGGACTGGCGGACGCCAATACCGAGCTCGACCGCGTGGTGGGCCAACTGCTGGCTCGCCGCCCCGAAATCAAGTTACTTTTTCTGGTGGGCTCTTGTCCCTCGGAAGTGATCAAGCTCGATTTGTCGCGCGCCGCATCGCGTTTGTCTGCGCAGCATTCGCCCTCGGTGCGGGTGCTCAACTACTCAGGTAGCGGGATCGAGACCACTTTCACCCAGGGCGAGGACGCCTGCCTGGCCTCCATGGTGCCGGATTTGCCGGCCCAGGCGGCCGATGCGCAGCAGGAACTCATGGTGGTCGGCACCCTAGCCGACGTGGTGGAAGACCAATTTATCCGCCTGTTTGCGCAAATGGGCATGGAACGGGTACGCTTTTTTCCGCCGCGCCGCGCGGCCGATCAGGCACCCGTCGGCGCCCACACGCGCCTCTTGCTGGCCCAACCCTTTTTGGCCGATACCGCGCGGGCTTTGCAAGCGCGCGGCGCGCAGTTGTTGTCTGCGCCCTTTCCCCTGGGCATCGAGGGCACCACCGCCTGGCTGCAAGCAGCGGCCACTGCTTTTGGCGTGCCGGCGCAGCGCTTTGAAGCAGCCGTTTCAGCCCCTACCGCCCGTGCGACTGCTGCGCTGGCCCGCGCCCGACTGCACCTCGAAGGCAAAAGCATTTTCTTCTTCCCTGACTCGCAGCTCGAAATCCCGTTGGCGCGTTTCTTGGCACGCGAAATGGGCATGCGCCTGCTGGAGGTGGGCACGCCCTATTTGCACCGCCAGCATATGGCCCAAGAGTTGGCTTTGCTGCCCGAAGGCACCTTTCTGTCGGAAGGCCAGCATGTGGAAAACCAGCTGGACCGCTGCCGCGCCGCGCACCCGGACCTGGTGGTCTGCGGCCTAGGCCTGGCCAATCCGCTGGAGTCTGAAGGCATGACGACCAAATGGGCGATCGAATTGGTATTCACGCCCATCCAGGGCTTTGACCAGGCCGGCGATCTGGCCGAATTATTTACCCGTCCGCTGGTGCGCCGTTTGCGCCTGGCGGCCTGAAGAAAGCGCAGCATGCAACTGACTTTGTGGACTTACGAAGGGCCGCCCCATGTGGGCGCCATGCGTATTGCCACGGCCATGGAAGGCGTGCATTACGTGCTGCACGCGCCCCAGGGCGATACCTATGCAGACTTGCTGTTCACCATGATCGAGCGCCTGCAAAAGCGCCCGCCGGTCACCTACACCACTTTCCAGGCGCGCGACCTGGGTGGCGATACCGCCGAGCTCTTCAAAACCGCCGCACGCCAGGCCTTCGAGCGCTTCGCGCCGCAAGCCATGCTGGTGGGCTCGTCTTGCACCGCCGAACTGATTCAGGATGACCCGGGCGGCCTGTGCAAGGCACTGAATTTGCCGGTTCCGGTCGTGGCGCTGGAGCTGCCCTCTTACCAGCGCAAAGAAAACTGGGGCGCCTCCGAAACTTTTTACCAACTGGTGCGCCACTTGTCGCAGCCGCGCAGCGAGGCGCCCCAAGCCGGACGTGTTCCCAGCTGCAATATTCTGGGCCCCAGTGCCCTGGGCTTTCGGCACCGCGATGATTTGACCGAAATCCGCAAGCTGCTCACCGACATGGGCATCGCCATCAACGTGGTCGCCCCGCAGAGCGCTACCCCGGCAGACTTGGCCCGCTTGGCAGATGCTGATTTCAACGTTGTGCTCTATCCCGAAATCGCCCGGCTCAGCGCGCAATGGCTGGAACGCAACTACGGTCAGCCCTTTAGCAAAACTATCCCCATCGGCGTGGGTGCCACGCGCGCCTTTGTCCGCGAAGTGGCGGGCCTGGCTGGACTGGACGCTGAGGCCGCTTTGGCCAAGGTCAATTCGCGCGCCCAGTGGTATGCCCGCTCGGTCGATTCCACCTACCTCACCGGCAAGCGCGTATTTGTATTTGGTGATGCCACGCACGCAGTCGCAGCAGCCAAAGTGGCGGCCGAAGAAATGGGTTTTGCCGTGGTGGGCATAGGCACTTACAGCCGCGAATTTGCACGCGAAGTGCGCGATGCGGCCAAGCTCTATGGCGTCGAGGCACTTATCAGCGACGACTACCTGGAAATCGAATCGCGCATTGCCGAGCTACAGCCCGAGCTGGTGTTGGGTACGCAAATGGAGCGCCATATCGCCAAGCGTTTGGGCGTGCCCTGCGCGGTGATTTCAGCGCCGGTGCATGTGCAAGATTTCCCAGCTCGCTATGCGCCGCAAATGGGCTTTGAAGGCGCGAATGTGCTGTTTGATACCTGGGTCCATCCGCTCATGATGGGGCTGGAAGAGCACCTTATCGGCATGTTCCGGGGCGACTCCGAATTCCACGAAGACGCCGCGCCCTCGCACCTGGGTGGCGCCGCGCGCATGCAGCCCGCGCCCGAGCCGGTGGTGGTCGCGATTGAGGCCGCACCCCAGGTCACGCAAGAAGCCGTCACGCTGACCGTGGCCGCTGACAAAACCAACACCGGCGGCGCCTGCACCTGGGACGCCGGTGCCGAGAAAGAATTAAAAAAAATACCGTTCTTCGTACGCGGCAAAGCCCGGCGAAATACCGAGCGCTACGCATCCGAGCATGGCTTATCGGTGATTACGGTGGAGACACTTTATGACGCTAAAGCTTACTTCTCCCGGTAAGGCCGCACCGCCGCGCAACACCACCCCGATCAAGGTGGTGATAGTGACTATGGATACGCATCTGGCCAGCTCGGTCAACCGCGCCTGCCACACCCTGGGCCGCGAGTTTCCCGGTCTGTCGCTCAGCCTGCACGCCGCATCGGAATATGCGGGTAATGAGGCCTTGATTGCACGCTGCAAAAAGGACATCGCCCAGGCCGACATCGTGATCGCTGGCATGCTGTTTTTGGAAGACCACTTCCTGCCTATCCTGGACGATTTGCGCCAGCGTCGCATGCAATGCGACGCCATGATTTGCATGGCCAGCGCCACCGAAGTGACGCAACTCACGCGCCTGGGCCAATTCGATATGGGCAAGCCCGCCAGCGGCCCCATGGCCTTGCTGAAAAAGCTGCGTGGCAGCAAAGAAAAGGCCGCCACCGGTGGCGCCGCGCAAATGAAGATGCTGCGCCGCCTGCCGCAAATGTTGCGCTTTATTCCGGGTACCGCGCAAGATGTGCGTTCCTACTTTCTGACCATGCAATATTGGATGGGCGGCTCGGACGATAACGTGCTCAATATGGTGCGCCACGTCATCGACCGGGGTGCAGATGGCCCGCGCAAAATATTACGTGGCAGCGTGAAGGTGGCCCCGCCGGTCGACTACCCCGAAGTGGGCGTCTACCACCCGCGCATGGCTGGGCGCTTTAGTGAAGACGCGCAGGTGTTGCCACGGCCCGAGGCGACGACGGTGCGTGGCACGGTCGGTATTTTGCTCATGCGTTCCTACTTACTCTCTGGCAATGCGGGCCATTACGACGGCGTGATCGCCGCGCTCGAAGCGCGTGGCCTACGTGTCATTCCAGCCTTCGCCGCTGGCTTGGATTCTCGCCCTGCGATCGATGCATTCTTCATGAAGAACGGCCAAGTAGCAGTGGACGCAGTGGTATCCCTGACCGGATTTTCTCTTGTCGGTGGCCCGGCCTACAACGACGCCAAAGCGGCCGAAGAAGTGCTGGCTAAATTAGATGTTCCTTATGTCGCGGCGCACCCGGTGGAGTTTCAAACTCTGGACCAATGGGGCGGCTCCGACCGTGGCTTGTTGCCAGTCGAGAGCACCATCATGGTGGCGATTCCTGAGTTGGATGGTTCCACCAGTCCTATCGTTTTCGGTGGCCGCCCCGGCGCCGCGGGCGTCACCTGCACCGGATGCCATCACGCTTGTACCTTCGGTGAAAGCACCAGCGCGCAAGACATGCATTCTTGCCCCGAGCGCGCCATCATGCTGGCCGCGCGTGTAAGCAAATTGGTAGCCTTGAAGCGCAGTCAACACCATGAGCGAAAAGTCGCCATCGTGTTGTTTAACTTTCCGCCCAATGCCGGCAATATCGGCAGTGCCGCTTATTTGTCGGTTTTCGAATCGCTTTGGCACACGCTCACGGCCATGAAGGTGCAGGGCTACCAGGTCGAGGTGCCCGCTTCTGTAGACGCCTTGCGCGAGGCACTCTTGCAAGGTAACGCGTCCCAACACGGTGCAGACGCCAATGTGCACGCCCTGATCAGTGCCGACGAGCATGTCAAGCGCGAGCGCTGGCTCAAGGAGATCGAGGCGCAATGGGGCCCGGCGCCAGGACGGCAACTCAGCAACGGCAGCTCTATTTTTGTGCTGGGCAAGCAGTTTGGCAATGTGCTCATTAGCGTGCAACCTTCCTTCGGCTACGAAGGCGACCCAATGCGCCTGCTGTTTGAAAAAGGCCTGGCGCCCACGCACGCTTTCTCGGCTTTTTACCGCTACCTGCGCGAAGACTTTAAGGCACACGCCGTGCTGCACTTCGGCACCCATGGCGCACTCGAATTCATGCCCGGCAAACAAACTGGCATGAGCGGCACCTGCTGGCCCGATCGCTTGATCGACGACCTACCCAATGTGTATTTGTACGCCTCCAACAACCCGTCGGAAGGCGCGATCGCCAAGCGCCGTTCGGGTGCCACACTCATCAGCTACCTTACGCCGCCGATTGCCCAAGCCGGTTTGTACAAAGGCCTGAACGATCTCAAAGCCTCGCTAGAGCGCTGGCGCAGCCTGGAGCGTGATAACAGCGAGCGCGCTGCCTTGGCGGTGGTCATCCAAGCGCAAGCTGCAGAGTTGGATTTGGTCAACCCCGAACCCATTTGGGACATCGCCATGGGCCCGGCACTGGACCAGCAAGTACTGCGCTTGTCGCAAGAGATGCTGGAGTTGGAATACACGCTCATTCCGCACGGCCTGCATGTCGCTGGTCGCGCGCCCAGCGCGGCCCAGCGCGTCGATATGTTGTTGGCCATGGCAGATGCCAACCACGGCATACAAATTGATCGTGTAGCGGTCGAGGCTTTGGTGCAAGGGCAGACGCCCGAGCGTGCCCTGGCCGCAGCCGGTTTGCCACGCAACCACGACAGCCTGGAAGCCCTGCGCGCACTGGTGGAGCCGCAGGCGCTGTTGGCAGTGGATACCGAGGTGCCTGCGATGCTGCGTGCCTTGGATGCGCGCTACATCCGTCCCGCACCCGGCGGCGATATTTTGCGCACGCCCGCGGTCTTGCCCACCGGCCGCAACATCCATGGCTTCGATCCTTTCCGTATCCCTAGCGCCATGGCGGTGCGCGATGGCAAAGCGCAGGCGCAACTGCTGATCGAGCGCCACTGCGCCGACGGCAACCCGCTGCCTGAATCGATTGCCATGGTGCTCTGGGGTAGTGATAACCTGAAAAACGAAGGCGCACCGATTGCGCAGGCTTTGGCGCTCATGGGCGCGCTGCCGCGCTTTGACAGCTATGGCCGTATCGCTGGTGCCAGCCTGATACCGCTGGCCGAGCTGGGCCGTCCGCGCATTGACGTGCTTATCACCCTTTCTGGCATTTTCCGCGACCTCATGCCCTTGCAGATCAAGCTGCTGGCCGAAGCTGCGTTCCTGGCCGCCAGCGCTGACGAGCCGCTGGAGCTGAACTGGATCCGCAAACATTCCCTGGCCTACCAGCAAGAGCATGGTTGCACCTTAGAAATTGCGTCCTTGCGGGTCTATGGCAATGCCGAGGGCGCTTACGGCTCCAACGTCAACAACCTGGTCGAAAGCAGCCGCTGGAGCGACGAAGGGGAATTGGCCGAAACCTATAAGCGCCGCAAAGGCTTCGCTTATGGCCGCACCGGCCGCGCTGTGCAACAAACCGCGCTCTTGCAAACCGCTTTGGCCGATGTGCAGCTCACCTACCAAAATCTGGACTCGGTGGAACTCGGCGTCACCACAGTGGATAACTACTTCGACACCCTGGGCGGCATCACCCAGGCGGTCAAAGTAGCGCAGGGCGGTAAGACGCCGCCCGTCTATATCGGCGACCAGACCAAGGGTAACGCGGCGGTGCGCTCCTTGCGCGAGCAAGTCTCCATCGAAACCCGTACCCGCATGCTCAACCCCAAGTGGTACGAAGGCATGCTCGAACATGGCTACGAAGGCGTGCGCCAAATTGAAGTGCATGTCACCAACACCATGGGCTGGTCGGCCACCACCGGCCAAGTACAGCCCTGGGTTTACAAACAATTGTCCGAGACATTCATGCTCGACCCGCAGATGCGTGAGCGTCTTGCCAAACTAAATCCGACGGCCTCGGCCCGTGTCGCTAACCGATTGCTAGAAGCATCGGAGCGTAACTACTGGCAGCCGGATGAAGCGACTTTGCAGGCGTTACGCAACGCCAGTGAAGAACTAGAAGACCGCCTTGAAGGCGTATACGAAGGAGCTAAAGCATGACTGTTGAAACATTGCCATTCCCCACAGTAAAGCGCAGTACGCGCTTGGACGGCGAGGGCAGCTTGCAAGTGCAGCTCGATCCGAGTGTGAAGATCGGTAACGCCAAGGTGTTTGCCATTTATGGCAAAGGCGGTATTGGCAAGAGCACCACTTCATCCAATCTGTCGGCCGCCTTTTCTAAATTGGGCAAGCGGGTGCTGCAAATCGGCTGCGACCCCAAGCATGACAGCACCTTCACGCTCACCAAAAAAATGCTACCTACGGTGATCGATGTGCTGGAGACCGTGGACTTTCATTCCGAAGAGCTGCGCGTGGAAGACTTTGTGTTTGAAGGCTACAACGGCGTTATGTGCGTCGAAGCTGGTGGTCCACCGGCGGGTACCGGCTGCGGCGGTTATGTGGTCGGGCAAACCGTGAAGTTGCTCAAAGAACACCATTTGCTCGAAGACACCGATGTCGTGATTTTTGACGTGTTGGGCGACGTGGTGTGCGGCGGCTTTGCAGCGCCCTTGCAACATGCTGATAAGGCCTTGATCGTCACTGCCAACGACTTTGATTCCATCTTCGCGATGAACCGCATCGTGCAAGCCATTGGCGCCAAGGCCAAAAACTACAACGTGCGCTTAGGCGGCGTGATTGCCAACCGCAGCGCGGCTACCGACCAGATCGATAAATACAACAACCGCATTGGCTTGAAACTGGCGGCCCACTTCCCGGACCTGGACGTGATACGGCGCAGCCGCCTCAAAAAGTCTACGCTCTTTGAGATGGAGTATTCGCCCGAACTCGAAGCGGTACAAAAAGAATATATGCGCCTTGCCGCCAGTCTGTGGCTGGGCGGCGAGACCTTCAACGCCGTGCCCATGAAGGACCGCGATATTTTTGACCTGTTGGGCTTTGATTGAGGCGAACCCTATGAGTAATGCAAGCTACCAGGAACGACGCGGTCAGATCGAAAACTATTTCGACCGCACTGCCGCTGCCGCCTGGGCTACGCTGACCTCGGATGCACCCGTGGGCCGCATCCGCACCACTGTGCGCGCTGGGCGCGATCGCATGCGCGCCACTTTGCTGTCCTGGCTGGGAGAAGACTTGCAGGGCAAGCGTATTTTGGACGCCGGCTGCGGCACCGGCGCACTGGCGGTGGAGGCGGCGCGTCGTGGCGCACAGGTCGTGGCGATTGACTTGTCGCCCACCTTGGTCAATCTGGCGCGTGAGCGCATTCCGCAGGACGTAGCGCATCTGGTGGAGTTTCATAGCGGCGACATGCTGGACCCCACCTTGGGTCACTTCGACCATGTGGTGGCTATGGACTCCATCATCCATTACCAAACCGATGACGCGGTGCATGCATTGGCCCAATTGGCCGACCGCACCAGTGGCTCTATCGTCTTTACCTTTGCGCCACGGACACCGCTTTTGGCAGCCATGATTTCGCTAGGTCGCTTGTTTCCGCGCGGTGACCGTGCCCCTTGGCTGGAGCCCATGGCCCAAGAGCGTATTGCCCGTTTGATGAAGTCGCATGGCGCCTTGGATGGCTGGGCATGCGCTCGTACCCAACGCGTTTCCAGCGGCTTTTATAAGTCCCAGGCCATGGAGTGGTTGCGGTCATGAGAGCCAACACCTTTGCCAAGTACGCCAAGCAAATGCCGGCCAGCTGGCTGCCATTTGCAGACGTCTCTAGCGCCGGCTTGCCGCTGCCGCGTCTTCTGCGCCTAACGCTCTTCAAATTCACTATGGGCATGACCACCGCCTTGATGATCGGCACGCTCAACCGCGTGATGATTGTCGAGCTGGGCGTACCGGCCTGGCTGGTGTCTTTGATGTTGGCTTTGCCTTTGGTAGTGGCACCGTTTCGCGCCGTCACCGGCTACCAGTCGGACGTGCATGTATCGGCCTTTGGTTGGAAGCGTGTGCCCTATATGTGGGGCGGTACGCTGATACAGTTTATAGGCCTTGCGGTGATGCCGTTTGCGCTGCTGGTCTTGTCCGGGCGCGGCCAGGTGCAAGTGCCTGATTTTGTCGGCCAGGCGGCGGCGGGCATTGCGTTTTTACTGGTGGGCGCTGGCTTGCAAACTTCGCAAACCGCCGGTTTGGCTTTGGCCACCGACCAAGCCAGCGAAGAGACCCGCCCGCGCGTAGTCGCGCTGCTCTACACCATGCTGCTGGTGGGCGCCGTGAGCGGTAGCCTGATCTTCAGCGTGCTGCTGTCCGATTTCACCCCGGAGAAACTGGTGCAAGTAGTGCAGGGCAGTGCGGTGGTGGTGCTTGTCCTCAACGCGATTGCGCTTTGGAAGCAAGAGCCGCGTAACCCGCAGCGCGCGGCCGCTCTTAAAAACCAGGTGCAGCCCAAGTTCAAAGAAGTATGGGCGCAGTTCATCGCCTTGCCCCAAGCGCGCCGCTTTTTGTGGGCCACTGCTTTTGGCACCGTGGCTTTCAATATGCAGGACATTATTTTGGAGCCCTATGGCGGCGAAATTCTCAAGCTCAGCGTGGGTGCCACCAGTGCGCTGACGGCGATGCTCGCTGCTGGTGGCTTGCTGGGCTTTTATGTCTCTGGACGGCATCTTGCCAAAGGCGCTGACCCGATGCGGCTTGCCGCTTACGGCGCTTTGGCCGGCTTGCCTGCTTTCTCAGCAGTGATTTTTTCGGCACCTCTGGATGCTGGCTGGTTGTTCCGTTTAGGCGCATTGGGTATCGGTTTTGGCGGCGGTCTGTTCGCTGTCGGTACCTTGTTTACCGCCATGCGCATGGAAGGTCAGTTTGTCGGCCTGGCGCTCGGCGCCTGGGGGGCGGTGCAGTCTGCAGCCGCTGGTATCGCCATGTTCTTCGGCGGTGCCCTGCGTGATGTGGTCAGCAGCGTCACCACCCAAGGCCTGTGGGGCCCAGGCATGACCGACCCCTCGGTCGGTTACAGCATGGTCTATCACGTCGAAATGCTGTTTCTTTTCATTACCTTGATTGCGATTGGCCCCTTGGTCAAACGCAGCACGGTTTTTTCGCCCGTAGTCCCACCCACCCTCGGCCTAGCCGAGTTACGTACTTAGTCGTCATCGAAGGAGAAGTCGCCATGCAAACTGTCGGAAACATCACAGGCTACGTCGATCTAGCCCAAATACTGCTCTATGTGTTTTGGGTCTTTTTCGCAGGCCTTATTTATTACCTCGTGCAAGAAGGCCACCGTGAGGGCTACCCCATGGAGTCCAGTAGTAGCGGGCGAGCCGTCATCAAGGGCTTCCCCATTCCGGAGCCCAAGACCTTTTTGCTCGCAGGTGGTCATAGCGTTACCGTGCCCGACCTGAGCCGCAAAGAGCCGCCTGTGCGCGGCGTCTCTACCGGCATGGGTTCGGGATCACCCATCGAGCCCACTGGCGATGCCATGACATCGGGCGTAGGCCCCGGTGCCTGGTCTATGCGTGAAGACGTGCCAGAGCGCAGCCTAGACGGCAAGCCCTTGCTGCAGCCCCTGCGTATCGCTAGCGACTACACCGTTGCGCCGCAAGACGTGGACCCGCGCGGCCTGCCTGTCATGGGCGGTGACGGCAAACAAGGCGGCACCGTTAAAGACATCTGGATCGATGCTGCCGAAATGATGTTCCGCTACTTGGAAGTGGAAATCGCTGATGGTCGCACGGTATTGCTGCCTATACCGTTTTCGCTGGTGCGCCGTAATCAGGTGGAAGTACATGCCATCTATGCCCGCCATTTCGCGGCAGTGCCGGCGTTGCGCAACCCTGACCAGATCACCAAGCTGGAAGAGGAAAAAATCAGCGCCTACTACGGTGGCGGCATGTTGTATGCCGATCCCAAACGCGGCGAACCCCTGATCTGAGCGCCTCGCGCTTGATGTTCAGAATGTGAAGGAAAGACCATGCCCATAGAAAACCTCGGCCACGAATACGAATTTGAACCGCAGTACGGACTGCCCGAGCGTTTGCCGTCCGATGAGCACATCGTGTGGCAAGGTTCGCCTGACGTACGTACCCTGGCGGCATCGGCCTTTCATACCCGCAAGTTGGTGTTTTACTTCGGTCTGCTGGTGCTGGCCTGTGCATGGCCGGCCCTGGAGTCGGGTGCTGGTGCTATGGCGCTGCTGCTGTCGGTCAAGTGGATTGTTCCGCTGTCGCTCGCGGGCCTGCTCTGCGTCTGGACGCTTGCCTGGATGACGGCGCGCACCACCGTCTATACGATCACGAATAAGCGCATTGTCATGCGCTTGGGCATTGTGCTGACGGTGACCTTCAATCTGCCCCTAAAGCGTATTGCAGCCGCTGATGTGCGCAGTCTGAACGGCGGCTTTGGCGACATCAGCCTGGCGCTGCAAGGCGATGACCGTATCGCCTGGGTGCACTTATGGCCTAGCGTGCGTCCGTGGCGCATCAACAAGCCCGAGCCCACCTTGCGCGCCATCGCCGAGGTGCAAACCGTGGCCGCCCATGTGCGCGATGCCTGGTCGCAAGCCACCGGTATGCAAGCCAAGCCGGCCGAGCAAGCGAGCGACAGCCGCCATGCCTCGTCCGACTTGCAAGTAAGCGCCACATGAGCAGCCACACCATGGCCGCCAAGCCCGCCGGTGCTACACCGGACTCCTTCCCCAAATGGGTGCTGTATTGCGCCGGCGGCATCATTGCGTTTTCTCTGATTTCTGTCGGCCTAATTCGTATCACCGGTAACGGGCCGGACCAGCTTGCTGCTGCGCCCACCGTGCAGCGCTCCTTGCTGTTTCAAGACCAGAAAGACGGCGGCGTGCTGGTGGCCGATGGCCTCACCGGCGAAAAGCTGACCGTGCTGCAAGGCGAGCAAGGATTTGTGCGCGGCGCGCTGCGTGCCCTGACACGCGAACGCTATTCGCGCGGCATTGGTTCTGACAAGCCCTTTGACCTGATAGCCCGGGTCGATGGCCGGGTCACTTTGATGGACCCCAGCACCGGCCAACGGGTCGATCTAGAATCATTTGGACCGACAAACACCGCTGAGTTCGCCCGCTTTTTGGCGATGCAGCCTGAATAACCATAACCCTGAACCGGAGCAATTTCATGCAAGCGACCCCGTCCATCGACTCGGCAGCAAAAGCCTCTCAAAAAGCGGTGGAGAGCACCATGCTCAGCCCGCGCTTTTACACCACGGACTTTGCCGCTATGGACCGCCTAGACGTGTCCTCCATGCGCACCGAGTGGGACACGATGATGGCCGAGTACGAGGGCGACAATAACCACGACCATTTTCAACGCACCCCCGAATTTGCCAAAGAAGTAGCCGAGCGCTTTTCGCAAGTCAGCCCGGAGATGCGGCAGGAGTTTTTAGAGTTTCTAATCTCTTCTTTGACCTCCGAATTTTCTGGTTGTATTTTGTACAACGAGATTTTCAAAAACGTCGAAAACCCGGACATCAAGCAGTTGATGCGCTATATGGCCCGCGACGAATCGCGCCACGCCAGCTTTATCAACCAGTCGCTCAAAGACTTCGGACTGGGCATCGACCTGGGCGATTTAAAGCGCACCAAGGCCTACACCTACTTCAAGCCCAAGTACATTTTTTACGCGACTTACCTTTCCGAAAAAATCGGCTACGCCCGCTACATCACTATTTACCGGCAACTTGAAAGAAACCCGGACAAGCGTTTTCACCCCATCTTTCATTGGTTCGAGCGCTGGTGCAATGACGAGTTCCGCCATGGCGAGTCGTTTGCGCTCATCATGCGCGCCAACCCGCATTTGCTGCGCGGCGGCAATGTGTATTGGATCCGCTTTTTCCTGCTGGCGGTGTATGCCACTATGTATGTGCGCGACCACAGCCGCCCTATGCTGCACCACGAAATGGGCCTGGAGTCCACCACCTACGACTACGAAGTGTTTCGTATTACTAACGAGATTACACGCCAGGTCTTTCCCGTCAGCTTGGACATCGACAACCCTGCGTTCCGCGAAGGGTTTGCCCATTTGTTCCATGTGCAAACCCAGATGGATAAAGCCAAGGCACGTGGCGGCGTGATCGGCGCTTTGCAGCGTGCGCGCTGGGCGGTGTCGGGCGCAGCCACCTTTGTGCGCCTGTACTTCATGCCCGTGCAACACCATACGCTGCCCGCGCAAGTGCGCATGGTACCGGCCTGGTAGCCCGCATCTACTGAGCAACAAGAAAGCTGCGGATGAACGATGCCCCTGTCGCGCTAGGGTTTGCGATATTTATCTGGTGGTTTAGCACCGGCATCGTCATCCTGCTCAACCGTATGTCGCGCTCTGCGGTGGTGCTCAGTTTGGCTTTATCGTCGTTGCTGGGCGTCGCGTCGCTGGTGGGTCTGGCCCATACCGCGCAGCAAACTGGTGTGGCCGGCGCTTACTGCGCATTTACCTGCGCGCTCTTGGCCTGGGGTTGGAATGAGCTGAGTTTTCTAACCGGTTGGATCACCGGGCCGCGCACCACTGCGTTGCCAGAAGGTGCTATCGGTTGGAAGCGTTTTGTGCAATCGCTGCGCGCGGTGCTGTGGCACGAGCTGGCGATTTTGCTGGTCGGTTGCGCCATCGTGGCTATTACCTGGGATGCGCCCAACCAGGTCGGCACCGGCACCTATCTGGTGCTGTGGATCATGCGCACCAGTGCCAAGCTCAATTTGTTTTTCGGCGTGCGTAATCTGAGCGAAGAATTCCTGCCCGCGCATCTGGCCTATCTGGAGAGCTTCTTCCGCCGCCGCCGTTTCAATGCCTTCTTCCCTTTTGCTGTGGCCTTGGCCAGCGTTTGCTTGTGGTGGCTGGTGGTGTATGCGTCCAGCCCGCTGACCAGCGAGGCGCAAGCGGTGGGCGCGGTATTGGTCGGCACCATGCTGGCCTTGGCGATTTTGGAGCACCTCATGCTGGTGCTCCCACTGGACACCACAGCTTTGTGGCGGTGGGCCTTACGCAAGAAAAAAGGTGGTGTTGCCGCCGACTCATTTGAAGCCCACACCGCACCTGTGCTGGCACCCACCTTGGATAAGCATGACAAACTATTTCAAATCCATTGACGGCATTGGCGACGGCGGTAGCGATGCCGGTGGCGGCACGCACGGCCCCGTCTTGAGCAGCGCAGGCAAAGCCCCCACGGCCATCGTCATTGGCACTGGCTTTGGCGGTTTGGCCGCCGCCATACGCTTGTCGGTCAAAGGCTATCGCGTACAGATGCTGGAAAAGCTGGACGCCCCCGGCGGCCGTGCCTATGTGCACAAGCAAGACGGCTTTACCTTTGACGCCGGTCCCACCATCATCACCTTGCCGCACCTGATCGAGGAGTTGTTTACTCTGTGCGGCAAGCGCATGCAAGACCATGTGGACCTGCGCCTGATGGCGCCTTTCTACCGCATCCGCTTTGACGACGGCACGCACTTTGACTACAGCAACGACGACGAGTCCATGCTGGAGCAAATCGGCCGCATGAGCCCCGAAGACGTGCAAGGCTTTAAGAACCTGATGCAAGCCTCCGAGCGTTGCTTCCAACTCGGCTTTCAAGAGCTGGGATTGGTTCCATTTGAAACGCTGGGCGATGTGGTTAAAGCTATGCCTAATCTGGCGCGCATGCAGGCCTGGCGTTCCATCTACAGCCTGGTGGCCCAGCACATCAAGCACCCCAAGCTGCGCATCGTCATGAGCTTTCATCCCTTACTCATCGGTGGCAATCCGTATTCAGTCACTTGCGTGTATGCACTCATCCATGCGCTGGAGCGGCGCTGGGGCGTGCACTCGGCCATGGGCGGCACCGGCGCCATCGTGCGCGAGCTGGTCCATTTGCTGCAGGCGCGCAATGTGCCCATCCGCTACAACACGCCGGTCACCCGCATCCGTGTCGAAAGCGGCCGCGCCCGAGGTGTGGAGCTGGCTGATGGCGAATTTATTCCCGCCGACATCGTGGTCAGCAATGGCGACGCCGCTTGGACCTACCGGCACTTGGTGGAGCCGCAACACCGCAAGCACTGGACCGATAAGCGTATTGCCAAGGGCAAGTATTCGTCTGGCCTGTTTGTCTGGTACTTCGGTACCGACCGCCAGTACCACGATGTGCCGCACCACATGATGGTGTTGGGGCCGCGTTACAAAGGCCTGCTGCAAGATATTTTCAAAAACCACACGCTGTCCAAAGACTTCAGCCTGTATTTGTACCGGCCTACCGCTACCGACCCCTCGCTGGCCCCGCCCGGATGCGATAGTTTTTATGCGCTCTCCGTGGTGCCCAACCTCAGCAGCGGCACCGACTGGGCCGCGGTGACCGAGCAATACCGCGACGCCATTGCCACCGCTTTGCAAGAGAGTGTGCTGCCCAATTTGAAGCAGCATGTGGTCTCGTCCAAAGTCACCACGCCGCAGGATTTTCAGGACCGCTTGTGGTCGTACAAAGGCGCAGGCTTTGGGCTGGAGCCCATCCTCACGCAGAGCGCCTGGTTCAGGCCGCACAACCGGTCCGAAGACGTGCAAGGTTTGTTTATAGTCGGTGCCAGCAGCCAGCCCGGTGCTGGCGTGCCCAGTGTGTTGATGTCCGCAAAAATGCTTCAAGAGGTGGTACCTGATGTCACAAGCTTTGCCTGAAAAAAAGAGCGTCGCCATTCCCAGGGCCTACGACTTGGAGGCTTGCCGCGAGCTGATGCGCGGCGGCTCCAAGTCTTTCTTTGCAGCCTCCAAACTGCTGCCCACGCGCTTGCGCCCACCGGCTATCGCGCTCTACGCCTATTGCCGATTGGCCGATGATGCGATCGATCTGGGGCAAGACCCCAAGCTGGCCATGCAAGACTTGCAACAACGCCTGGACGAAATTTACGAAGGCCGTCCCGGCACCATGGACGCCGACCGCGCGCTGGCCCATGTGGTGCACCGCTACGGCATACCCCGTGGTTTGCTCGACGCATTGCTCGATGGCTTTTTGTGGGACACCCAGGATCGCCGTTACGAGACCTTGGCCGATGTCGAGGCCTACGGCGCCCGCGTGGCCGGCACCGTGGGCGCCATGATGTCCATCATCATGGGCGCATCGACCGATAACGCCATTGCCCGCGCCTGCGAAATGGGTGTGGCCATGCAGCTGACCAATATCGCCCGTGACGTGGGCGAAGACGCGCGTAACGGCCGCCTGTACCTGCCGCGCGCCTGGTTCCGCGAAATCGGCATGGACGCCGACGCTTGGCTGGCAAACCCGCTGTTTGATGCACGCATTGCCGGTTTTACCCAGCGACTGCTACTGCGCGCCGATGTGCTCTACCGCCGTGGCGAATTCGGCTTGGCTGAGCTGCCTTGGGACTGTCGCCCCGCCATCCAGGCCGCACGCTTGGTGTATGCCGAAATCGGTAAAAAACTGGAGCGCGATGGCCTCAACTCGGTGGACCGCCGCACCGTGGTGTCCACCAGCCGCAAACTGGCGCTGATCGCGCGCGCGGCTTCGGTGGCCCTTAAGGCACCGGCCAAGCCGGCAGTGGCCATCAGCCCGGTGCCTGCGATTGCGTTTTTGGTCGATGTGGTCAGCCGCGACCGGCGCCCCGCCAGTGACAACAAACCCTGGACCCTTCCCAAACGCAGCTTTGACCAGCGTGTGGAGTGGATGTTGGACTTGTACGGGCGCCTTGAGCAACGCGAGCGGGTCAATCGCTAAACCACGGTGTCGCTCAAACTCGTCGAGGTTGGGATACTGGTATGCGCGGGGGTATTGTTCGTGTGGTGGCAAATGCGTGATCTGCGCATTGCCCGCGAGCAAACGCGACAGCAACGGCTAGCCAAGCAGGCCGCGAAAGCCGCAGATGAGGCGCAAGGCGAATCCGATGCTTCAGTGAGCAAACAAAGCGCCAGCGCAAGCCCACCAGACGGAGGGCCGCATGCACCCTGAGCTCAAAGTCATCCACCTAGTATGCGCCGCGCTGTTTCTGGGCAATGTCATCGTCAGCGGCGTGTGGGCGCTGCTGGCCGAGCGCACGCGCAACCACGCCATCATCCAGTTCAGCAACACCATGGTGCTGATTACCGACGCACTATTTACCCTGACCGGCGCGGTCGGTGTGGTCTGGACCGGGCACGGTATGGCGGTGCATTTTGATGGCGGCGCGGATCACCTCTGGATACAGTGGTCGTATGCGTTGCTGAGCTTTTCCGGGCTGATATGGCTGCTGGTACTGGTGCCTATCCAGTTCAAACAACGTGCCTTGCTGCGCGCCAGCGACACCGTGGGCGAGGAGTACTGGCGCCTCTCGCGCATCTGGCAAATCTCCGGCGCGATAGCTACCGTGCTGCCGCTGCCGATTGTGTACTTCATGGTGAACAAATCGGTTTAAGCGTGGCAACTTCCACCGCTACCTTGAAAGGCCAAGTCGTCCTCATCACCGGCGCGGCCTCGGGTATAGGCGCGGCCACGGCTTTAGAAGTGCTGGCCCAAGGCGGCGTGCCGGTGCTGGTGGACTGCGATGCCGAACCCCTGGCCGTCATGGCTGCGCGCTGCGGTAGCACGGTCTTGCACTTGGTGGCGGATGTCACCGACTTGCCCGCTATGCAGCAAGTCGTGGCGCAAACCCTGGCGCGCCATGGGCGCATTGATGTGGTGTTTGCCAATGCCGGTGTAGCCGCTTTTGGGCCGCTGGCGCTGGTGGACACGCAGGCCTGGAAGCGCTGTGTGGAGGTGAATGTGTTTGGCGTGTTCAACACCGTGCGCGCCGCGCTGCCCGCTGTCATGCAAGCGCGGGGCTATGTGTTGATCAATGCCTCGGTGTCCTCGTTTGCGCACCCGCCGGTGATGTCGGCCTATGCCGCCAGCAAATCGGCGGTGGAGGCCATGGGCAACTCCTGGCGCATCGAGCTGGCTTCGCATGGGGTCGGGGTGGGCGTGGTGCACGCCGGCTGGGTCAGCACGCCGCTGGTCACCGAGGGCGCGCTGCACCCGGGCTTTGTGCGCCTGCGCGCCACCATGCCCGGCCCGCTCAATAGCGAAACATCGCCGCAAGACGCCGCCCGCGCCATCGTGCGCGGCATGCAAGCGCGCAAAGGCCGCATCTGGATACCCGGCTGGCTGCG
>CANNEW010000018.1 GCA_947503685.1 Comamonadaceae bacterium
CCGCAATTGCATGCAGCCTTACAGCAGGTGGCCCAAGCGGTGCGCAATGGCAGCACAGACTTCGAGGCCATACAAGCCAAGGCCCTGGATATGCTGGCCACACAAGGCTGGCAAGCCGACTATGTAGCGCTGCGGCGACAAGCCGATTTAGGCGCCCCCCAAGCCGGACAGGCCTTGGTGGTGTTAGCCGCTGCGCGCCTGGGCCGCACAAGGTTGATCGACAACCTCGAAACCTAAGCCCACGGCGCCATTTGCCTAGCTGCCGTAGCCGATCAGCGCCTTGACTTCCAGGAAGTCGTGTATGCCCCAATCGGCGTATTCGCGACCATTGCCTGACTGTTTGTAGCCGCCAAAAGGCGCGTAGATATCCCAGTCCGGGTAGTTGATGTTGACCTGACCGGCGCGCAACTGGCGTGCTACGCGGCGCGCATGTTCCAGGTTTTCCGATTGCACAAAAGCGGCCAGACCAAACTCGCTGTCGTTGGCAATCTCTATCGCCTCGGCCTCGCTGTCATAAGGCATGATGGCCAACACGGGCCCGAAAATTTCTTCGCGGGCAATCGTCATGGTGCGATTCACGTTGCCGAACACGGTGGGCCGCGCGTAATAGCCGTGCGTAAGGCCTGCGGGCTTACCAGCCCCCCCAGCTACCAGCGTCGCGCCTTCGGCGATGCCAATCTCGATCAGGCGCTGCACTTTGGTGTATTGCATTTCGCTGACCAAGGGGCCCATGGTTGTGCCTTCGGCGCGCGGGTCGCCCACCACTTGTTCGGCGGCGACGAGGGCCGCAACTTCTAACGCCTTGGCATGTAGGGCGCGCGGCACCAGCATGCGCGTGGGCGCATCGCAGGACTGGCCGGTGTTGCTCATACAGCTTTCCACGCCTTTGCGCACTGCCGTTTGCAGATCGGCGTCTTCCAAAATAATATTGGGCGACTTACCACCCAACTCTTGGGCCACACGCTTGACGGTATCGGCTGCCGTCTTGGCCACCATTACCCCGGCACGGGTGGAGCCGGTAAAGGACACCATGTCCACTTCTTTGTGCGCCGCCATGACTTGTCCGACCGAGGGGCCGTCGCCATTAACCATGTTGTACACACCGGCGGGCACGCCAGCGTCGTGCATGATTTCAGAAAACACAATGCCGCTGATAGGCGCGATTTCGCTGGGCTTGAGCACCATGGTGCATCCCGCTGCCAGAGCGGGCGCCACTTTGCACACGATTTGGTTAAGTGGCCAGTTCCAGGGCGTGATCAGTGCTACCACGCCAATGCCCTCTTTCATGACGCGGGTGGCACCACGCTGGTGTTCAAACTCGTAGCTTTCCAGGGAGGCTATGGTGGCCTCCAAATGCACCCGCCCGGCCCAGGTCTGGGCATCGCGCGCCCAGGCCAGCGGCGCACCCATTTCGTCAGACACCGCCTGGGCAATCTCTTGGGCGCGCTCGTTATACAAAGCCAATATGCGGCGCAGCAGCGCTAGGCGAGTGGCTTTGTCGGTCTGCGTGAAGGCGGGGAAGGCGGCACGGGCGGCGGCCACGGCTTTGTCCACATCAGCGGCACTGCCCATGGAGATGCGGGTATAGGCCTGCTCGGTGGCCGGGTTGATGACATCCAGGCTGCGGGCCACCGTGGGCTGGATCCAGGCGCCGTTAATATAAAACTCTTGGTGGTGGGACATGGTGTGCTGGCGCGCAATACGCGTTATCGGGTGTGAGGGATTGGACAGCAGATAAGGTTAGCAGAGATTGCCGAGCGTGGGCGATAGGCCTAGCGCCGCTGCCTGCAACAACGGCGACGGCTTTTGCACAAGTGAGCGTTATAGGTTCACCAAGCGCTAGGATGCAGGCCCAGCCCCGATAGGAGACGCCCCCATGCATGCCCAGGACTTTGATTCCCCGACTGTGCGCGCCTTGCGTGCCGACCTGGCGTTGGCCCTGCGAGCTGCCGCCCACCACGGCCTGGCCGAAGGGGTGTGCAACCACTTCAGTATCGAGCTGCCCGATAGCAGCGGCCGCTTTTTGCTCAACCCGCGCGGTCTGATGTGGAGCGAAGTGCAGGCCGATGACATTGTGATGATTGATGCCCAAGGCCAGGTGCTGGCCGGGCGGCATGCCGTCGAGCCCACGGCCATGTTTATCCATGCCGCGATACACCGTATCGCCGGTAAAGCCTGCGTGCTGCACACGCATATGCCTTATGCCACGGCGCTGACGCTGACGCGTGCGCGGGCGCTGGATACCCGCCTGTCGCAAAACGCCATGCGCTTTCATGGCCGCGTGGCAGTCGACGCGCATTACAAGGGCTTGGCGCTGAACCTACGCGAAGGCGAACGCATTGCGAACGCCATGCAGGGCGCGGACATTGTTTTTTTGGGCAACCACGGCATAGTAGTCTGCGCCGAACGCATGGACTACGCCTACGACGATTTGTACTACCTGGAACGCGCTTGCATGGTTGAGTTGCTGGCCCGCCAAAGCGGCCTGCCACTGGAACCGGTGGACGAAGCCCTAGCGGCCAATGTAGCCGCGCAAACGCGGGGCGAGCAATTGCAAGCCGAGTTGTTTTTCAAGGCCTTGGGACGCAAACTCTGAGTCTTTTGATCGCTCAGCGGCGAAGCAAGTTTTTACAAAAACCGGTCAAGTATGCGCTTGCTATGCGCATCCAGCGCCTTTTGGTCTGGCACCAAATAGTGGATGCCATGGGCGTCGGCTACTAAGAGGCTGCGGCCGGTGCCGATGCGGCGTATGTCCTCATCGCCGCGCAACACAAATTCGGTACGGCCCCGGTCGGTTTCCACCGTCCAGGTGCAAGGCGTGGAAAAGCTGCTGACCTCCAGGATACGATGCAACTGCGGCATAAATTCGCGGCGTGCCAACTCATCCTCGATCAGGCTTTGGTAGGCAGCGGGCAAATCGCCCAGTCGGTCCACCCAAGCCACTTCGTGGCCTTCGTTGCTGAGCAATGAAATGCCTTCGCCTGGCGCCAGTATGGGAAAGGCGCGCACCGGCAGTACGCCAACAAATCGCTCACCCTGCGCATTGGTCAGAATTAGTTTGCCAAAGTCGGTGCGCTCAAGCACAAACGAATTTTGCTTGAGGGGCGCGCTCATGCCGCACCCCCGAGCACCGCTAATTGCGCATCGGCATTGCGCGCCTGGGCCTGGTACAAATTGAAATAGGCGCCTTCTTGCTGCATCAGCGCATCGTGCGTACCCTCTTCCACCACCTGGCCCCGGTCTAGCACCACCAATCGGTCGGCACGGTGCAGCGTGGACAGGCGGTGCGCAATAGCAATCGTGGTGCGGCCTTGAACCAAATTCTCAAGGGCTTTTTGAATTTCTTTTTCAGTTTCCGAATCGACCGAGGAGGTAGCTTCATCGAGTATCAAAATGCGCGGGTCAATCAGTAGCGCCCGCGCGATCGAGATACGCTGGCGTTCACCGCCGGAGAGACCTTGGCCACGTTCGCCCACCATAGAGTCGTAGCCATGGGGCAGACGCAAAATAAATTCATGGGCATGCGCAGCGCGCGCAGCGGCCATGATGTCGGCGCGGCTGGCCTCGGGTTTGCCATAGGCGATGTTGTCGGCAATCGTGCCGAAAAACAAAAATGGCTCTTGCAAGACCAGCCCAATATTGCGGCGGAAGTCGCTGATGGCGTAGGAGCGTATGTCCACGCCATCGACCAAAATCGCGCCCTCGGACACATCGTAAAAACGGCAAATCAAATTTACCAAAGTGCTTTTTCCTGAACCGCTGTGCCCCACCAAGCCGATCATTTCGCCCGGCGCAATCGACAGGTTGATGCCACGGTTGACCGCGCGGTTGCCGTAGCGAAATCCCACTTCGCGCAGTTCGATACGTCCCTGCACGCGGCCCACGCGCACGGGGTTTTGAGGCTCGGGCACGCTGGAGACATGGTCCAGAATATCAAAAATACGCTTGGCCGCCGAGGCCGATTTTTGGGTCACTGACACAATCCGACTCATGGAGTCCAGACGCCCGTAGAAGCGGCCGATGTAGGCAATGGCAGCCAGCAACATACCCACGGTAATTTGTCCGTGCGCCACCTGGTAAATGCCAAAGCCCCAGACCACCAGCAAGCCCAGTTCGGTCAGCAAAGATACCGAGGGCGAAAACAAGGACCAGATTTTGTTGATGCGGTCATTGACTACGAGGTTGTAGCGGTTGGCATCCCGAAAACGTGCGGCCTCGCGCTGCTCTTGGGCAAAGGCTTTGACCACGCGGATGCCCGGAATCGTATCGGCCAGCACATTGGTCACTTCCCCCCATACGCGGTCAATTTTTTCGAAGCCGGTGCGCAGGCGATAGCGCACATAGTGAATCATCCAGCCGATAAACGGCAGCGGCACCAAAGTAATGAGCGCCAGCCAGGGATTCATAGAAAACAAGATCACCGCTGTCATGGTGATCATCACCACATCGCTGGCAAAGTCTGTCAGGTGCAGCGATAAATACACCGCTATCCGGTCACTCTCGGTACCCACGCGCGAAAGCAAATCGCCGGTGCGCTTGCCGCCGAAATACTCCAGCGAGAGTTGCAGCAAATGGTCGTAGGTGGTGGTGCGCAAATCCGCCGCGATGCGCTCAGAGGCCAGCGCCAGGATATAGGTCTTGGCCCAGCTCAGCACCCAGGCCACCAGGCCCGAGGCCAGCAGGCCGGCCAGGTACCAGGCAATTTGGGAGCGCTCCACGTGCTGCCCGTTTTGCAACGGAATGAGCACCTCATCGACCAACGGAATCGTCAGGTAAGGCGGCACCTGGCTGGCGGCAGTACCCAGCAACATCAGGACAAAGCCCCACAGCAATTGGCCACGGTAGGGCCTGGCAAAGCGCCATAAGCGCAGCAGCGTCCAGGTCGAAGGCGGGGTATGCACCACCTTGGTACAGACCGAACACTCTTCGGCCTCCGGATCCAGCGGCGCCTTGCAACTGGGGCACAGGGCCTGGTCCGGGATGGGCACCGGTACGCCGCTTAAAGCGCTGTTATGGCGGGCGCTAAATTGGTCCACCAAGCGCAGAGCGTGCAGGTTATGGCCCAAAGTGAAGCGCCAATGCGCCAACAGGCTTTGTTCGTCCTGCAATTGCAGGTGCCCCACGCCGGCGTGGTCATGGTGCTCCAGGCGCAGGCCGGGCCGGTAATCCCAGCTTTGCGCGCCTGATGGTTGCAGGCTGAGCAAGCGCTTATCGGTGGCCACCAGCACGCTGGGTACAAAGCGCATCTGGGCGTCCAGGTCAACCTCGAGCAGCGCACAAACGTTTTCATCATGAGAGAGCTGCGCCGCGAGCGCATCGTGCCAGGCCAGGGGAATATCCACTGCGCCCAAGGGGCCGGGCGCTTGCTTGTGATTCATGGAAATGCCAAATTGAAAAGTAAAACACGGCCGCTTGCGCGGCCCCTAGACCGGGGGCGCACCGCGTCCAAACCCCCTACTATGCCTGAGCCTGGGCTAGCGTCCCATGGGAGCGCAACGCTTTCGGCGAGAATACACAACGCACGACGAACCAGCCCGGTGGACTTGAACTTACGCTCTCACGCATGACGCGCCAGAAAAAAATCAATATTTTGCGGGTGAACCACCTGCGCGGACCCAATATCTGGACCTACCGGGCAGTGATAGAGGCATGGGTGGACATTGGGGCCCTGGAAGATTTCCCGTCTAACACCCTACCCGGCTTTTACGAGCGCCTGACCGGCTACCTGCCCAGCTTGATAGAGCATGAATGCAGCCCCGGCGTGCGTGGCGGCTTTTTGCAGCGCCTGCAAGAGGGCACCTGGGCGGCCCATATCTTGGAGCATGTCTGCCTGGAGTTACAAAACATGGCCGGCATGCGCACGGGCTTTGGCAAAGCGCGCCAAACCTCTCAAACCGGTGTGTATAAAGTGGCCTTTCGCACCCGCCAGGAAGATGTGGGCCGACGCGCTCTGTATCTGGGGCGCGACTTGGTCGAGGCGGCCATCCATGACACACCCTTTGACGCGGCCCAGGCAGTGCAAGAACTGCACGACATGGTGGACGCGCTCTGCTTGGGGCCGAGCACTGCGCACATTGTCGATGCCGCCACTGCACGCGGCATACCGCAAACGCGCCTGACCGATGGCAATTTGGTGCAGCTGGGTTATGGCATCGCACAGCGACGTATCTGGACCGCCGAGACCGACCAAACCAGCGCAATTGCCGAAGAGATTGCCAGTGACAAAGATTTGACCAAGTCTCTGCTAAAGGCCTGCGGCGTTCCCGTGCCCGAGGGCGAACTGGTGCAAAGCGCCGATGCCGCATGGCAAGCGGCGCAAAGTCTGGGATTTCCGGTGGTGCTAAAGCCCTATGACGGCAACCATGGACGAGGCGTTTCCCTGGATCTATCCACGCAAGCAGAGGTACGCGCTGCCTACCAGTTGGCGCACCGCAAAGGCGGCGGCAGCGTGATCGTAGAAAAATTCATTGCAGGCGACGAACACCGCTTACTGGTCGTCGGTAAGCGTGTAGTGGCTGCGGCGCGCGGGGACTTGCTGCATGTTCGAGGCGATGGCCTGTCCACCATTGACCAATTGGCTAACCAGCAAATCAATAATGATCCCCGGCGCGGGCGCGGCGAGGGGTCTCCGCTGAACGTTGTAGTGCCCAGTGAAAATGCTGAAGTGATTTTGGAGCTTGAGCGCGTGGGCCTCAACCCCCAATCGATTCCCCCAGCGGATCAACGCATTCTGATCCAACGCAACGGCAATGTCGCACTGGACGTCACCGACCAGGTGCATCCCAGTGTGGCCGCCGCCGCTGCATTGGCGGCCAGGGTGGTGGGGCTGGATATCGCAGGCGTGGATATGGTCTTGCAAGACTGCCGCCAGCCCTTGCACGGCCAGGGCGGCGCGGTCATCGAAGTCAACGCCAGCCCCGGGCTGCTAGCCCATATCAAACCGGCCAATGGCACGGGCCAAGCGGTTGGCACGGCCATCATCAGCCACTTGTTTGACAACAAGCAAGACGGACGCATCCCGATTGTCGGCATCACCGGCACCCACAACACCGGCCGCATGGCACGCCTGGTGGCCTGGCTGGTGCACATAAGCGGCAAGCATGTGGGCCTGGCCTGTAGCGAAGGTTTGTACCTGGACAGCCGCACGCTAGACGCCGCCGACAGCAGCAACTGGGACGCGGGCCAGCGCATTTTGATGAACCGCTCGGTGCAGGCTGCAGTGTTTGAAAACCCTTGCACTACGATTCTGGGCCAAGGCCTGGCCTACGATAAATGCCAGGTGGGCGTGGTCACCGATGTCAGCTGGCACGAAGGTCTGAGCGATTTCGACATCCTTGACGCCGAGCAAACTTTCAAGGTCGCGCGCACCCAAGTGGACGTCGTATTGCCCAGCGGCACGGCCGTCATCAACGCCAAGGATGCACAGGCGCTCGAGCTGGCCGAACTCTGCGACGGTCGCGTCATCTTCTACGCGCCCTCACCCGAACACCCCACGCTGCTAGCACACCGTGCGCAAGGCCATCAGGTGGTTTGCCTGCGCGAGGGCTATATCGTGCTCGCCCATGGCGCGCAAGAACGGCCTTTGCTGCGACTCGATAGCTTGAAGCCCACCAAAGCCGCGCTGCCCGAGATGGTGATGGCCGCAGTGGCCGCCGCCTGGGCCCTGGACATCACACCGGAATTGATTGCTGCGGGATTGCGCACCTTCGAGTCCAATCCGCAAAAAACGCCTTACTAGCGCGCCCTTTACGCATACGCTGAGCTGCACCACGAACCACGCCCATGGAAGTCACCCGCATTCGCGCCCTGCGCGGCCCCAATCTCTGGAGCCACCATACCGCCATCCAAGCCGTCGTCACCTGCGCTCCTGCGCAATGGGATGTTGCGGACATGCAGGGCTTTGAAACCCGGCTGCGTGCGCGCTTTCCTGAAATCAGCCCCTTCCAGCCCATAGGCCACGCAGACACGGTGCCCCTGGCCCGCGTGCTGGAATTGGCTACTTTGGGCTTGCAAGCACAGGCCGGTTGCCCCGTCACTTTCAGCTGCACCAAGCCTACCCTGGAGGCCGGTGTGTTTCAGGTGGTGATGGAGTACAGCGAAGAGGCCGTCGGGCGCTTAGCGCTGGAGTTGGCGCAAAAGCTGTGCCATTCGGCCCTGGACGACACGCCTTTTGACCTGACCAGCGTGCTGCACCAATTGCGCGAACTCGACGAAGATGTGCGCCTGGGCCCGAGCACTGGCTCGGTGGTGAACGCTGCGCTCGCGCGCAATATTCCCTACAGCCGCATGACCGATGGCAGCATGGTGCGCTTTGGTTGGGGCAGCAAGCAAAGACGCATACAAGCCGCCGAAATCGACGCCACCAGCGCGATCGCCGAAGCCATCGCCCAGGACAAAGAACTAAGCAAGCGTTTGCTGCATGCTGCGGGCGTGCCGGTGCCGCGCGGCCGCGCGGTACGCGATGCGGACGACGCCTGGAAAGCCGCGCAAGAAGTCGGCTTGCCCGTGGTCGTCAAGCCCCTGGACGGTAACCAGGGCAAGGGCGTGACGGTCAACATCCTGAACGAGGCGCACTTGCGTGCAGCCTATGCGGTAGCCACCGAGTTTCGCGACACCGTGCTGGTGGAGCGCTATTTGCCGGGCAACGACTTTCGCCTGTTGGTGGTGGGCGACAAATTGGTGGCCGCAGCACGGCGCGACCCGCCCAAAGTCTTAGGCGACGGCGTGCATACCGTGGCGCAGCTGGTGGACATGGTCAATGCCGACCCGCGCCGGGGCGACGGGCATGCCACCTCGCTCACCAAAATCCGATTTGACGATATTGCCCGCGGCTGCCTGCGCAGCCAAGGCTTTGAGGCCGACGCCATCCCGCAAAAAGGCCAGCGCATCAATTTGCGTAACAATGCCAACCTATCCACCGGCGGCTCGGCCACCGATGTCACCGACGACGTGCATCCCGACGTTGCCGCCCGTGCGGTCACTGCGGCGCACATGGTGGGTTTGCATATTTGCGGCGTGGATTTGGTGTGCGACAGCATCTTGCGGCCCATCGAGGAACAAGGCGGCGGCGTAGTAGAAGTTAATGCCGCGCCGGGCTTGCGCATGCACCTTAGCCCGTCCTTTGGTAAAGGCCGGCCGGTGGGTGAAGCCATCATGTCCAGCCTGTTCAAAAATGGGCAGGATGGCCGCATACCCGTGGTGGCTGTCACCGGCACCAACGGAAAAACCACAACAGTGCGCCTGATTTCGCACTTGCTGGCCCAGCAAGGCTGGTGTGTCGGCATGACCAATACCGATGGCGTCTATGTGGACGGCCATTGCATTGATACCGGCGACTGCAGCGGCCCCAAGAGTGCAAAAAACGTCCTGCACCATCCTGACGTGGATGCAGCGGTACTGGAAACCGCCCGCGGCGGCATTTTGCGCGAGGGCCTGGCCTTTGACAAATGCGATGTGGCCGTGGTGACCAATGTGGGCAGCGGCGATCACCTTGGGCTGAACTACATCACCACCGTCGATGAGTTGGCCGTGCTCAAGCGGGTCATTGTGCAAAACGTGGCCGCCAAGGGTACGGCCGTACTCAACGCGACCGACCCAGTGGTGGCGGCCATGGCGGCCAAGTGCAAAGGCGCGGTCACGTTTTTTGCGCTGGACCAATACCACCCTGTGATGGCGACCCACCGCGCCCAAGGCCATGCGGTGGTCTATGTGGATAAAGGTCAGATCGTAGCCGCCAAGGGCGCACAAAAGCATTACCTGAACCTGAGCGAAATTCCGATGACGCTGGGCGGCGCCATCGGCTTTCAAGTGGAAAACGTGATGGCCAGTGTGGCAGCAGTCTGGGCCTTGGGCCTAGACTGGGAAACCGTGCGCGCCGGCCTGGCCAGTTTTTCCAGCGAAAACGACAATGCGCAGGGTCGCTTTAACATCTTCAACTACAAGGGCGCCACCGTCATTGCAGACTACGGCCACAACCCGGACGCGATGGCGGCGCTGGTGCAAGCGGTGCAAGCCATGCCGGCGAGCCGGCGCTCGGTGGTCATCAGCGGGCCGGGCGACCGGCGCGACGAGGACATTCGCCAAATCACCCAAATCCTGGGCGACGCTTTCGACGAAGTGGTGATGTACGAAGACCAGTGCCAGCGCGGCCGATCGGATGGGGAAGTCATGGCTTTGCTGCGCGAGGGCCTGGCTAGCGCAAAAAAAACCACGCAACGCAGCGAAATCTATGGCGAATTTTTAGCCATCGACACCGCCCTGGCGCATTTGCAAGCGGGTGAGTTGTGTCTGGTGCTGGTGGACCAGGTGCCCCAAGCCATGGCGCATATTGCAGCGCGCGTTGAGGCTTTGTGAGCGCATTGCTCGATAGCGCGGGCGCAAGCGGCCCACACCGCGTTAAGCGCGCGACTTAGGTTTCGGCAGCGGGTTCGCGGCCCATCAAGGCCGCTACAGCCTCGCTCGCTTGCAATTGGCCTTCCAGCAGCGCCACCACACAGCGTGTGATCGGCATCTGAACACCTAAGGCGTCTGCGCGTTGCAAGACGGTACGGGCACTGTAAACGCCTTCGGCCACATGGCCCAGTGACTGCACCGCCTGCTCCAGCGACTGGCCCTGCGCTAAGGCCAAGCCGATGCGCCGGTTGCGGGACAAATCACCGGTAGCCGTCAAGACCAAGTCGCCCAGACCGCTCAGGCCCATAAAGGTTTCTGCCTTGGCCCCCAGGGCCAGCCCCAGGCGGGTGATTTCGGCCAGGCCGCGCGTTATCAAGGCAGCGCGCGCATTAAGACCCAGTTGCAAGCCATCGCACAAACCAGTAGCGATAGCCATGACGTTTTTGACCGCGCCGCCAACCTCCACACCAAGCACATCCTCACTGGCATAGACCCGTAACTGCGGGCTGTGAAAGGCATCTACCAGCGCGGTGCGCACCGCGGCATGCTTGCTAGCGGCCACCAGTGCGGTGGGCTGGCCCAGCGCCACTTCCATAGCAAAACTGGGGCCGCTGAGCACACCGCCGAAAACGCCAGGCGCGCATTGGGCCTGAATTTCATGGCCTAGCAAGCCTTGGCCGCCCTGAATACTGATAGCTTCAAAGCCTTTGCACAACCAGGCCACGGGCACGGCTAAGTCTGCAAGCAGGACCAGCATATCCCGTAAGCCCGCCATGGGCGTAGCAATGACCACCAAATCCTGGCTCGCCAGGTGGGCACGCAGGTAATTGCCTTGGAGTTGGCTGACGCGCAGGCCTTCGGGGAAAGCCAGGCCCGGCAAGTAGCGCGGGTTGTGCCGTTCAGCTTGCATGGCGCGTTGCTGGCGCGCGTCACGCGCCCACAAAGTGACGGTGTGTTGCGGCATGCGTGCTGCAGCGACGGCCAAGGCGCTGCCCCAAGCACCGGCCCCCACTACGCTGATTTTCATGCGCTCATCTTTAGGCGCTGATCGCTGTTGGCATCCACCAGCCAGCGAACAGCTGCTTTATTGGGGCAAGGTACCGGCTGCGCTGCTTTGCGCCGCCTGGCTTTGCTGTTGCTCGTACATGGCCTGGAAGTTGATTTCCGACAAATGCACGGGCGGAAAGCCGCTGCGCTGAATCAGGTCGGCCACATTACCGCGCAAGTAGGGGTATACGATTTGCGGGCAGGCAATACCCATGATCGGGCCCATTTGCTCTTCGGGCAGGTTGCGCACTTCAAAAATACCGGCCTGTTTGACTTCCACCAGAAACACGGTTTTGTCTTTGATTTTGGTATGCACCGTGGCCGTCACACTGACTTCGAACACGCCTTCTGCCACCGGATTGGCTTCAATGCCCAGTTGAATATCCACCGAAGGCTGCTCTTGCTCGAGCAGGATGGCCGGCGAATTGGGCTGCTCCATCGACGCCTCTTTCAGGTAAACGCGTTGGATTTGGAAAACCGGGACTTGTTCTGACATGGCGTGAATCTTTCAATTGAAAACAAAGCCCAGCGTAAAAAAGCAGGGCTAGTGGGATGGTGCGCTGGGGCTTGCTAGGCTTTGGCGCCCCGAATTATCGCAGTAGGCCTGCACGGGCTGTAGGCTCGCTCAGGGCGCTAGCAACAAGGGCATCAGGCCGCCGCGGCTGTCTAAGTCCATCAGGTCATCGCAGCCGCCCACATGGGTATCGCCGATAAAGATTTGCGGCACGGTACGCCGCCCGGTGCGCTCCATCATGGCACTGCGCTCAGTCGGGTTGGTATCGATGCGGATCTCTTCGATCAACTCCACCCCTTTGGACTTCAGAATACGCTTGGCCTGCACGCAATAAGGACAAACAGCGGTGGTGTACATCTTGACGTTTTGCATCATCGACTCAATGGGAAAGCTTTGGTTTAGGGCGGCGAATCAGGCTTTTTCTAGCGGCAGCCCGGCGCTTTTCCAAGCCGCCAGACCGCCACCGAGCGAGTGGACTTGCGCATAGCCCAGCGTTTTGGCCGCAGCCATCGCCCGCCCAGAGCGCGCGCCCGACTGGCAAACCAGAATCAAAGGCAAGCCTTTGTTTTTGACCGCCGTCGCCAACTTGGCAGGCAAGTCGGCCAAGGGAATATTTTTGGAACCTACGATGTGTCCGGAGGCAAACTCCGCAGGTTCACACACATCCACCACGACGGCTTTTTCCCGGTTAATCAATTGCACCGCGTCGTTGGCGCTCAGGCCCCCGCTGGCTGCGCCTTGCATCACCGGCGCCAGCAATAGGGCGCCGGAAATCAGGGCCAGGGTAATCAACATCCAGTTATCGAGAATAAATTTCACTAGGGTTCCTTGAGGGTACTCGGGGGAGAACAGTCTGGCATTTTAGAATGCCGCCTGTTCCCCCACAGTCCGCGCGGCTGCAAACCCCCTCACTCCTCTATTTCCTGCCATGCACCGACTTGTATTGATACGCCACGGCCAATCCACCTGGAATCTTGAAAACCGCTTCACCGGCTGGACCGATGTGGACCTGACGCCCACGGGCATCGAACAGGCGCAAAACGCTGGGCGTTTGCTCAAAGCCCAAGGCTATGCCTTCGACCTGGCCTACACCAGCATGCTCAAGCGCGCCACGCGCACCTTATGGCACTGCCTGGACCAGATGGACTGCACCTGGCTGCCGGTGGTGCACAGCTGGCGGCTAAACGAGCGCCATTACGGCGCTTTGCAAGGACTGAACAAAGCCGATATGGCGCGCCAGTACGGCGAGCAACAGGTGCTGCTGTGGCGCCGCAGCTTTGACGTGCCGCCTCCGGCACTAGAGGCCGGCGATCCGCGCTGCGAGGGCAGCGACCCGCGCTACGCCAAGCTGACGCCGGGCCAGGTGCCACTGACCGAGTGCCTGAAAGACACGGTGGCGCGCGTCATGCCCTTTTGGCAGGAGTCCATCGCACCGGCTTTGCGCGCAGGCAAGCGCCCGATCATCGCGGCGCACGGTAACTCCATACGCGCGCTGGTGAAGTACCTGGACAACATCGAGGACAAGGACATCGTGGGCGTCAACATCCCTAATGGGATACCGCTGGTTTACGAACTGGACGCAGATCTGAAACCGATTCGGCACTACTATTTAGGCGATGCACAGGCCATAGCCCAAGCGGCGCAGGCGGTGGCAGCGCAAGGCAAAGCGGTTTGAAGGCGTCGTTGAGTTCTGGGTATACCCCCGCCCCCCGCAATGTGCCGCGTTCAAAGGCACAATAGACGTCCGCCGCAGGCATTTTGGCCACCAGGCACTTAGGGATTCAATGAAACGGGTACGACTATGGGTCAAAAATTAAAGATTGCAGGCTGGGTGATGCTGGGCGCATTGGCCGGCTCGCTGACGACGGTTTCGGTACAAACCGTGGCCCGCAATACTCTGGCGCCCATGCCTTTGGAAGAGTTACAGCAACTCTCCACCGTATTCGGCCTGATCAAAAGCGATTACGTGGAACCCGTGGATGAAAAAAAGCTGATCACCGACGCTATTACCGGCATGGTCTCCAGCCTGGACCCGCATTCCACGTATTTCGACAAAAAATCCTTCAAAGAGTTTCGTGAAGGAACCAGCGGCAAATTTGTCGGTGTGGGCATCGAAATCACCCAGGAAGACGGTGTGGTCAAAGTGGTCTCGCCGATTGAAGGTTCACCGGCCGACCGCGCTGGTCTCAAGCCCAATGACTTTATCATCAAGGTCGATGACACGGCGGTTAAGGGACTGAGCCTGAATGAAGCAGTCAAGCGCATGCGCGGCGAGCCCGCCACCAAAGTGATGTTGACCGTGTTTCGCAAAGACGAAAACAAAACCTTTGCGGTGACCATCGTCCGCGAAGAAATCAAACAACAGTCGGTACGCGGCAAACTGGTAGAGCCGGGCTACGCCTGGATCCGCGTGAGTCAGTTCCAGGAACGGACCGTCGATGATTTTGTGAAAAAAGTCAACGAGTTGTATGAGCAAGACCCGAAGATGAAAGGCATGGTGCTGGATTTGCGTAACGATCCGGGCGGGCTGCTCAATGCCGCCGTGGCGATTTCTGCTGCCTTCCTGCCCGATAACGTGACCGTGGTGAGTACCAACGGCCAGACCGAGGAAAGCAAACAAACCCTGCGCGCCAATGCGCGCGACTACATGGGCCGGGTAGGCGCGGACCCGATCAAAAAGCTACCGGCGCAGTTAAAAAATATCCCGCTTATCGTGCTGGTGAACGAAGGCTCAGCCTCGGCCAGTGAGATTGTGGCCGGCGCACTACAGGACCATAAGCGCGCCACCATCATGGGCGGGCAAACCTTTGGCAAAGGCTCGGTGCAAACATTCCGGCCTTTGAGCGGTGAGACCGGCCTGAAGTTCACCACCTCGCGCTACTACACGCCTAGCGGCCGTTCTATCCAGGCCAAGGGCATCGTGCCGGATTTGATGGTCGATGACACCGAAGAAGGCAGCCCCTTTGCCGTCCTGCGCACGCGCGAAGCGGACTTGGAAAAACATTTAAGCAGCGGCCAGGGCGAAGAAGTGAAAGACCCGGCCCGTGAGAAAGCACGCGAAGAGGCCATGAAACGCCTGGAAGAAGAATCGCGTAAACCGGTGGCCGAGCGCCGCTCCCCGGAATTCGGCTCGGACAAAGACTTCCAACTCGGCCAGGCTCTCAAAAAGCTCAAAGGCCAGCCGGTACTAATTAGCAAAACGCAAGTAGAGCGCAGCGCCGAAAAGAAAGAGGAATGAGGAGCCCCGGTGTCTGAGCCGGGCCTGTCCGACGCAGATTTGCTGCGCTATTCGCGTCACCTTCTGCTCGATGACATCGGGATTGAGGGCCAGCGCCGCATCCTGGCATCGCGCGCGCTCATCATTGGCGCGGGTGGTCTGGGCTCACCGGCGGCCATGTACCTGGCCTGCTCAGGTGTGGGCAGCATCACCATCGTTGATGACGACACGGTGGATTTGACCAATTTGCAACGCCAAATCATGCACCGCACGGACCGCATTGGGCAAGCCAAAGTGCTGTCGGCCCAAAGCACGTTGGCCCAACTGAACCCGGCGGTACAGGTGCAAGCGCTGCAAGCGCACGCCGATGCAGGGCTGCTACAGAGCCTGGTGGCGCAGGCGGATGTGGTGCTCGATTGCTGCGATAACTTCCAGACCCGTCAGGCCATCAACGCCGCTTGTGTGCAGCAGCGTGTACCGCTGGTCAGTGGCGCAGCCATCGGCATGGACGGCCAAATTGCGGTGTATGACCCGCGCGATGTACCTGCGCCCTGCTACGCCTGCGTGTTTGCACCCGATGTGCCGCCCGAAGAAGCGCGCTGCGCCACCATGGGCGTGTTGGCACCCCTGGTCGGTGTGATAGGCGCGATGCAAGCGCTGGAGGCGCTCAAATTACTGGCGCAGACCGGCACCTCCTTGAGCGGCTATTTGCTGATGCTGGATGCGCGCAGCATGGAATGGACGCGGCTACGCGTGCAAAAAAATCCGGCTTGCGCGGTCTGCAGCGCAAAGCAGTAAAGCACCACCGCAAGCTGCCAAGCGCTCACCAGCCTAAGCGCCCAGTATCCAGCCTTCCAAAGGGTCCGTATCTGCGGGCAAGCCGTAACGCGCGTCGCCCTGCGCTTGGGCGCGCTGGCCCCAAGCGGCTTGCACCAGGCACAAAACTGCGTCCAAGGCATCGCCACTGGCGTCCTGCGCCAAGGCATCGCGCTGCGCGTGGCTCAGCTTGAGGCGTGTGCCCCAACGGGTTTGCCCCAGCTCCAGGGCATTGATCAAGTCTTTGCGGGCAATCAAGCGCTCAGGCGTTTGCTTGGCTTTGTCATCACTCTTGTAACTTTGCGCACCCAAGACTTCGCGCGCCAGCATGCCAGGATAAGCCTCTAAGGCAATGCGCGCCGCCTGCGGATCGGGCGCTTGTAAGCAAGGGAAATACGCACCCGCCGCCATCAAGGCGGGCACGCCCGCGTGCAGCATATAGGCCACCGGCGGATTGACCCATTTCATGGAGGGGCTGGAGCCGGCCGGGCCGTCAGTGGCGCGATGAGCAAATTTGGCGCCAGCGGGCCGGCTGTCGCAAAAAGCGGCGAATAAATCGCGAATCTGGGACCGGGGCAAGGCGGTGTAATGGGCAATGCAATCTTCCCAGCGCGTGGGCCAGCCCAGATGCTCGACAAGTTCACGCGGCAGGCCAAAGGGTAAATCAAAGCCGCCAATCCAGGCCGCACGGGACTGTAGCGCCGAGGTAAACGCTCCAAGGCTTTGCAAGCGAACCAGGCTATCCAATACGAGGCGTGCACCGTCGCTATGCCCCCAGGCCAGGACAATGTGTTTGCGCGGCCCCGGGCTGCTGGAAAAATCGCAACCCAGCAGCGCTACCATGGGCAATTGGCGAACCGCTTAAGCTCGGCCCATGATGGACGCGGTGGCCATCAGTTCTTCCAGCAAGGCCAGCGATACTTTGCCAGAGACGCTGTAAGGGTCTAGCTCGGGCTTTTCCGCATACTTGAGCAAGATGCTGGCATTGATTTTGGACATATTGACCTGGCCCATGGTCCAGCCGCTGAAACGCCGCTCGCTGATTTCTTCGTAATGCAGCAAGATCACATCTTTATGGCGCGGGTCGCGCTGGATGTGGCCGTACAACTCACTGACCGCATTGCGCCCGCCCTCTATGGCTTGCAAAAATATGCCTCCACCATAGCAAAGAATGCCCGTAATCCCCAGCCCTGGATTACCCTGACGGGACTGCGCCAAGATACCTTCAATCCCTGCGCTTGCCGCGTCAATAGCGCGACTGGCATAAAGCAAACGGACCAACATGGTTTAGCCTTTCTTAGGGATGAGAGACAAAAACTCGCGGCGCAAATTCGGGTCTTTCAAAAACACGCCGCGCATGACGGAATTAATCATTTTGCTGTCCATATCTTTCACCCCGCGCCAGGACATGCAAAAGTGGCTGGCCTCCATCACAATGGCCAGACCATCCGGTTGGGTTTTTTCTTGAATCAGGTCGGCCAGTTGCACCACTGCCTCTTCCTGAATTTGGGGCCGCCCCATCACCCATTCGGCCAAGCGCGCATACTTGCTCAGACCGATGACGTTGGTATGCTCATTGGGCAATACGCCAATCCAAATATTGCCGATCACCGGACAGAAATGGTGACTGCAGGCGCTGCGCACTGTGATCGGGCCGACGATCATCAGCTCATTAAGGTGCTCAGCGTTGGGGAATTCGGTGATCGCAGGCGCTGCCACATAGCGGCCCCGAAACACCTCGTTGAGGTACATCTTGGCCACCCGGCGGGCGGTATTGCCCGTGTTGTGGTCGTTCTCGGTATCAATCACCAGACTGCCCAGCACGCCCCGCATCTTGTCTTCCACCTCGTCGAGCAAGGCTTCCAATTCGCCCGGCGCGATAAATTCGGCAATATTGTCGTTGGCGTTAAAACGCTTGCGCGCGGCCCGAATGCGCTCGCGGATTTTGACGGAAACCGGGGTTCCAACGTCCTCGTCAGATGGATTCATGGCGCTGTAATGATGTTGACTATCAAACCATATTACCAGCGTTTCCTTAGGGCGCTGAGGTCCTGGCGCCAAGCACTCGAGCCCTGCGCGGGATTGGACGCTTGCTGGCGCCGCTCAATAACGGCGGCCCACCACAAACAAGCCGATACGCATGATCACCAGCGCCAACAGGTCTAGCGCGCGCTGCCAACGGCCGCGCTGCTCATAGCGCAGCGGGTCTATTTGCACCGATTGCTGCTCGATCGCGGTGCGCAAGCGCCGGCGCAGCACCTTTGCGAAGTGCGGATCGCGCAGCACCACGTTGGCCTCACGCGCCAGCAAGAGGCTTAAGGGTTCGAGGTTGGACGAGCCCACGGTGGCCCAGACGCTATCGATCACCGCCACTTTGGCATGCAGCAAACCGCCCTGGTATTCGTGGATCTCTACGCCCGCTGCCAGCAAACTGCCATAGACCGCGCGCGCGCCATGGAACTGCATGAAATACTCATAGCGCCCTTGCAATAACAAGCAAACCCGCACTCCGCGCTGCGCCGCATGTTCCAGCGCATGGCGCAACTTACGTCCCGGCATGAAATAGGCATTGGCAATCAATACCTCGTGGTGCGCCTGCCCTATAGCCTGTCGGTAGCTTTGCTCGATGCGGCTTCGGTTACGCAGGTTGTCGCGCAACACCAGCGCAGCCGGTATGCTTCCCTGCGAATCCTGTGGCGCGGGTGCGCGCATGGGGCCGGGTTGGGGGCGCAAGGCAGTTTGCAATTGACTGCGCGCCTTGGACCACTGGCGCGATTCCAAACCATGGGCAAAATCAAGTCGGGACCAGAAGCGCTGCATCAGCGCTTGTGCGTCATGCACCAAGGGGCCGTGAACCCGCACCGCAAAGTCCAGGCGCGCCACATCCAAAGTGCCCAGGCGCAGATCAGAAAAATCATCCATCACATTGATGCCGCCGCAAAAAGCCACCTGTCCATCGACCACGCAGAGCTTGCGGTGCAGGCGGCGCCAGCGCACCGGGAAAAATACTCCCAGCCAACCCAAAGGTGAAAAGCGATGCCAATGCACCCCGGCGGCATCAAAGCGCGCCGTCCATTGCGCCGGCAAGGGGGGTGTGCCTATGCCATCGACCACGAGATAGACCTGCACGCCGCGCAGCGCCGCGCGCCCCAG
>CANNEW010000019.1 GCA_947503685.1 Comamonadaceae bacterium
GGCGCGCCCGGCCGGGCTGTCGGCATCGGGGTCCAGTCCTGCCGTCTCATAACCCATGGCTTGGGCGGCATGCACAAACATGCGGCCTAATTGACCGCCGCCCAGCACCCCCAGCGTCAGCGGTCCGGTGCCCGGCCCGTGGGTCTGCGCCCCAGGTAATAGCGCAGCGCTTGCGCTCATAAGCCGACCAGTCCGTCCGACAAACCCGTCACCGGCAACAACTGCTCGCGGGCAGCGCGCGTTTGCTCTGCGCGATAGGCATCCAATTGCTTGCCCAGCGCCGCATCGTGCGCAGCCAATAGGGCCACCGCAAACAAAGCCGCATTGGCCGCACCGGCTGCGCCAATGGCAAAGGTGGCCACCGGTATGCCTTTGGGCATTTGCACAATGCTGTGCAGGGAATCAACGCCTTGCAAATGCTTGGTGGGTACCGGCACGCCCAGCACCGGCACCGTGGTTTTACAGGCCAACATGCCCGGCAGGTGCGCGGCACCGCCAGCGCCGGCGATGATGGCGCGCAGGCCCCGGCCCTGGGCCGCTTGCGCAAATGCGAACATTTCGTCCGGCATGCGGTGCGCTGAAAGCACACGCGCCTCAAAGGCGATGCCAAACTGTTGGAGAATCTGCACTGCGTGCTGCATGGTGTCCCAGTCTGAACTGGAACCCATGACGACCGCGATAGGTGTGGTGCTCATAAGGTTGGAAACAGCGCTTGGCACCTGCGCCCGAGGATCAGACGGCAGCCGTGCCGCAAGGCTAGACCCCTAATTTTACGTTTTCACCCCGAGTATCTTTTCATGATCAACGTCACCCTGGAAAATTTTGAAACTGAAGTCATCCGCGCCTCGCACGACCTGCCGGTGCTACTGGACTTCTGGGCCCCCTGGTGCGGTCCCTGCAAAGTGATAGGGCCGCTGCTGGAAAAGGTCGAAACCGATTACGCCGGGCGCTTCAAATTGGTCAAGATCGACTCGGACCAAGAGCAAGAGCTCTCCAAAGCCTTTGGCATCCGCAGCATCCCCACGTGCGTGCTCATGATCGCCGGCAAGCCGGCCGATGGCTTCATGGGCGCGGTGCCCGAAAGCCAAATCAAGACCTTTTTGGACAAACACCTGCCGCCCGAAGGCGCCTCCCTCACCGACGCCGAAGACGCGCAGACCTTGCTGGCGGCGGGCGATGTAGAAGCGGCGCTGCACAAATTGCAAGAAACTCTGGCTGCCGACCCAGCCAATGACGATGCGCGCCACGAACTTGTCAAACTGCTGATTCACCACAACGCCTTGGAAGACGCCAAGGCCGCTCTGGCCCCCGCCCTGGCCGCCATTCCCCGCCAGATCCGTTTTGACGCTTTGCACCATTTCTTAAGCGCCATCGAGTACGTCCATACCGACCCGCGTGGCAACTGGGAACTGGCGCAGTTTGACGAAGCTATCGCGGCCAACAAGCGCGACTTTGATACCCGCCTGGCCAAAGCCCGGGTCTTGATGGTGGAGGGCCAGTGGACCGTGGCCATGGACGAATTGCTGGAAATCATCATGCGCGACAAAACCTGGGGCGATGCGGTGCCGCGCAAAACCTTTGTGGCGATTTTGGAGTTGCTCACTCCGCCCAAACCCAAAGGCGCAGCGCAAGATACCGGTAAAACCGCTGGCGGCATCGAAATCGCCGGCAAAGTTGTCGTGGAAACCGACCCGCAAGCGCAAATGGTCGCCACCTACCGGCGCAAGTTGAGCATGGCGCTGAATTAACTTTGGGCCACTATCGACTGCCTGCCTGATCGCGCGTTTTCTAAGCTTAGAACGCGCAGCAGGGTCAACCCATAAGCCGCTGCAATGCTTCCTGGTACTTCGCCGCCGTTTGCGCGATCACCGTGTCCGGCACGCGGGGTGCGGGCGGCGTTTTACTCCAAGGTTTGCCATCGACTTGTGCGGCCTCCAGCCAGTCGCGTACAAATTGTTTGTCGTAGCTCGGCGGGTTACTGCCTTCGGCATAACTCTCCAAAGGCCAGTAGCGCGATGAATCGGGCGTCAGCACCTCGTCCATCAGTGTGAGCGTGCCCGCCGCGTCTAGTCCGAACTCAAACTTGGTGTCGGCAATGATGATGCCCTTGGTCAGTGCAAAAGCCGCTGCCGCTTCATACAGCGCGACACTGATATCGCGGATGCGCGTGGCCAAGTCCAAGCCGATCATGTCCACGGTTTGCGCGAAGCTGATGTTCTCATCATGCTCGCCGACAGCGGCTTTAGCAGCAGGGGTGTAAATCGGCGTGGGCAGGCGCGAGGCATTGCGCAGGCCCGCGGGCAGGGTCACACCGCAGACTGCGCCATTGGCTTGGTATTCCTTCCAGCCGCTGCCCGCCAGGTAGCCGCGCACGACCGCTTCGATGGGCAAAGGTTTGAGCCGTTTGACCAACATGCTGCGCCCTTGCACTTGCGCCTCTTCATCGGGGGCCACCACACTTTCGGGTGCCTCGCCGGTCAGGTGAATGGGGCACAGGTTCAGGCCATGCGGGCCCAATTTTTCAAACCAGAACAAGGCCATTTGTGTGAGCAAAGCACCCTTGCCGGGAATGGGCTCGCCCATGATGACGTCAAAAGCGCTAAGCCGGTCACTGGCAAGCATGAGGATGCGCTCAGTGCCGACGGCGTAGTTGTCACGGACCTTACCGCGCGCCAGCAAAGGCAGGGAATGCAGGGTGGAGGTGTGCAAGGAAAAGGCCATAAGCCGCACTGTAGCGCAGCGCAGGCCGCTGTGTCAGTGCACTACTTGCGCCAGTTCACCCTTGCTGTAGCGGGCCGCAACCACGCTCAGCGTATCGCCTCTGACCTTAGCGCCCTGGCCTTCGCAGCCAAATTCGATATAGCGCGCTTTGACCAATTGCTTGGCCGCTTCGCGTGCGGGCTTGAGCCAGTCGCGGGCGTCAAACTTGTCGGGGTTTTCGGCTAAAAACTTGCGGCAAGCGGCGGTCATGGCCAGGCGGATGTCGGTGTCGATATTAATTTTGCGTACGCCAAACTGAATGGCTTTTTGGATTTCGGCCACCGGCACGCCATAGGTCTCTTTCATCTTGCCACCAAAGGCATTGATGGTGGCCAGCATCTCCTGCGGCACGCTGCTCGAGCCGTGCATCACCAGGTGCGTATTTGGCAGGCGGCGGTTGATTTCTTTGATGCGGTCAATCGCCAAAATATCGCCCGTGGGCTGGCGCGTGAATTTGTAGGCGCCGTGGCTGGTACCAATGGCAATTGCCAGGGCGTCCAGCTGGGTGCGTTGGACGAAATCTGCCGCCTGCTCCGGGTCGGTGAGCAATTGCTCGCGCGTCATGGTAGCGTCGGTGCCGTGGCCGTCTTCTTTGTCACCCTTCATGGTTTCCAGGGAACCCAGGCAGCCCAGTTCGCCTTCCACGGTGACGCCTAGTTTGTGCGCCATATCGACCACCTGGCGCGTGACATCCACGTTGTATTCATAGCTGGCAATGGTTTTACCGTCGCCTTCCAGGCTGCCGTCCATCATCACCGAGCTGAAACCCAGGTTGATCGCGCCCTGGCAGACTGCCGGACTTTGGCCATGGTCTTGGTGCATGACCACCGGGATATGCGGGTAGGTCTCGATGGCCGCTTGGATCAAGTGTTTGAGGAAGGCCTCGCCCGCGTACTTGCGCGCACCGGCGCTCGCTTGCATGATGACCGGGGCGCCCACTTCGTTGGCGGCCTCCATGATGGCCTGGACTTGTTCCAGGTTGTTGACATTAAAAGCAGGGATGCCGTAGCCGTGGGTGGCAGCGTGGTCCAGCAATTCGCGCATTGAGACGAGGGCCATGAGAGTTCTCCGGGGGGGGTGGTAACCGCTTGGTAACTTGTACCAATACATGATTCTATTGAAATTTGCCCGCCCTGTCCCTTGTATGAGCCCGATGCCCCGCAGGCTGAGGCCGGGCTCCTCATGACGCAAGCGAAAAATCGTCACCCGGCCTCAGCCTGCGCGGCCTCTGCGAAGCGGCTGATGCGCTTATGCAGCCTTTAGGAAACGCGGCAGACCTTCATCATATTGGTGCCGCCAGGCGCGCCCATGGGCTCGCCGCAGGTGATGGCATAGACATCACCGCTGGAAACAATGCCTAGCTTTTTGAGCTGCGCTTCGGCATCGTTTAGCGCGGTATCGCGGTCTTTGCTGCTGCTTAACAGCAAAGGGCGAACGTTTCGGTACAGCGTCATGCGGCGCTGGCTGGCCACATTGGGCGTGAGCGCATAAATTGGCACCTGAATCAAATGGCGGCTCATCCATAAAGCGGTCGATCCGCTGTCGGTCATGGCCACAATCGCTTTGGCGCCCAAGTGGTGTGCGGTAAACAGTGCGCCCATAGCGATGGATTGGTCGATATGGTTAAAGATCTTTCCAATGAAGTCGGTTTCCAGTTTCACCGATTCGCCCGATTCGGCTGCGACGCAGATCTGCGCCATTTCACGCACCGTCTCCAGCGGGTAGCTGCCGGCAGCCGTTTCCGCTGACAGCATGACGGCGTCGGTGCCGTCGAGCACCGCATTGGCCACGTCGCTCACCTCGGCGCGTGTAGGCACCGGGCTGCTGATCATGGACTCCATCATTTGCGTGGCAGTGATGACAATCTTGTCAAACTCGCGTGCCATTTTGATCATGCGCTTTTGCAGTGCAGGGACTGCGGCATTACCCACTTCTACGGCCAAGTCGCCGCGCGCCACCATGATGCCATCCGAGGCCCGCAATATTTCTTCCAGCTTGGGGATCGCCTCGGCGCGCTCGATCTTGGCAATCAGTCCGGGCTTATGGCCGAACTCGGCAGCGGCCACGTTGCACAACTGGCGCGCCATTTCCATGTCGGTGGCACATTTGGGGAAACTTACCGCCACATAGTCGGCTTTAAAGGCCATGGCGGTGCGGATGTCTTCCATGTCCTTGGCCGTTAGCGCCGGCGCTGTCAGGCCGCCGCCTTGCTTGTTAATGCCTTTGTTGTTGGACAGCACGCCGCCTAGCTTGACGGTGGTGTGCACTTGCTGGCCCTGCACCTTGTCCACCACCATGACGATCATGCCGTCGTTGAGCAGCAGCACATCGTCGGCCTTGACCTCTTGCGGCAGCGATTTGTAGTCCAGTCCAACGCCATGCACATCGCCTAGCTCCGTGCGGGCGGCATCCAGAATAAAGGCTTGGCCATGCTCCAAGAAAACTTTGCCCTCTGCAAACTTGCCAACACGGATTTTGGGACCTTGCAAATCAGCCATGATGGCTACTTCGCGCCCCACACGGTGGGCCACTTCGCGCACCATGGTCGCGCGGTCGATATGGTCTTGTGCCGTGCCGTGGCTGAAATTCAGCCGCACCACATCCACGCCTTCGCGTATCAGGGCTTCGAGTATTTCGGGATCGCTAGAAGCGGGCCCCAGGGTGGCTACGATTTTGGTGGCGCGACGGGTCATAGTGACAGCTTTCTCAATCAAACCGCTCATGTCTAAAGGCCCTCATTGTCCCACGGGGCAACGCTTAGGGTTACATCACAGCGTCAAGGGCTGGCACGCTGTCAATCACGCCGCCGCCCAGGCACAGCTCACCGTCATACAGCACTGCGGATTGACCGGGTGTGACGGCCCATTGCGCTTGGTCAAAGCCCAAATTAAATACTGCGCCATCGCTGGCGCGCAGCGCGCAGGAGCTATCGCTTTGGCGGTAGCGCGTTTTTGCGGCCAGGGGCAGGCCGCATGCGGGCGCATTGCCGGCGACCCAGCTCGCATCGGCAGCGCTGAGCGACTGCGATAGCAACCACGGGTGCGCATGCCCTTGCACCGCCCACAAGGTATTGGTCTGCATGTCTTTGCGCGCCACAAACCAGGGCGTATGTTCGCCGCCACCCTTTTGTGCGCCGCGCACCTTCAGGCCGCCAATGCCCAAACCCTGTCGTTGTCCCAGCGTGTAAAAAGACAGGCCCACATGCTGGCCAATAGTGTGCCCTTTGGGGTTCTTAATCGGACCGGGTTCTTTGGCAATGTAGCGGTTGAGAAATTCGCGGAACGGCCGCTCACCGATAAAGCAAATGCCGGTCGAGTCTTTCTTCTTCGCGTTGGGCAGACCGATCTCGTCGGCGATACGACGCACCTCGGTTTTATGCAACTCACCCACCGGGAAAAGGGTTTTGGACAATTGCGCTTGGTTCAGCCGGTGCAAAAAATAGCTTTGGTCTTTGGAAGCGTCCAGCCCTTTGAGCAACTCAAACAAACCAGTGATTTCGTTGTAACGCGCGCGCGCGTAGTGGCCGGTGGCAATGCGGTCCGCCCCCAGGCGGATGGCATGGTCTAAAAAGGCTTTGAATTTAATTTCGGCGTTGCACAAAATATCCGGGTTGGGCGTACGCCCGGCCTGGTATTCGCGCAAAAACTCGGCAAACACCCGGTCTTTGTAATCAGCGGCAAAGTTGACGTGTTCAATCTCAATACCCAGCACATCGGCTACTGCGGCGGCATCGATAAAGTCTTCGTTGGAAGTGCAATAACCGGGGTCAATGCCCGGGACGTTTTCGTCCGGAGCGCGGTCATCGTCTTCCCAGTTCTTCATGAAGATGCCCACCACCTCATGGCCTTGTTGCTGTAGCAGGTAAGCACTGACGGCGGAGTCCACACCACCGCTTAAGCCCACCACAATGCGTTGCTTTTTAAAGTGCTTCAGTGTGGCGCGCATGTTTTATACGCCCTGATCGGCCCGCGCCAGCCGCTCACTTTTCCAGTACACATCATCCCCCACAGTCCCATCGGTGCGGTAGCGATTGAGCACGCGGGCCAGCACAAACATCAGGTCTGACAAGCGGTTGAGGTACTGACGCGGGGCTTCTTTTAAAGCTTCTTCATTGCCCAGCGCCACCACCGCGCGTTCGGCGCGGCGCGCAACGGTGCGGCACACATGCGACAGCGAAGCGGCGCGGTTGCCTGCGGGCAAGATGAACTCTTGCAGTTGGGGCAGGTTTTCGTTGTGCTGCGCCAAAGCCTGGTCCAGCGCAATCACCGCCTCGGGCTTGAGCAACTCAAAACCGGGAATCGACAATTCGCCACCCAGGTTGAACAGCTGGTGTTGCACCTCGACCAAGACGCTGCGCACGTTCTCGGGCATGGCTTCGCACAAGAGTACGCCGATGTGGCTGTTGAGTTCATCGACCTCGCCCATAGCATGTACGCGCAAGCTGTTTTTAGAGACGCGCGAGTTATCGCCCAGACCGGTAGTACCGCCGTCGCCGGTGCGGGTGGCTATTTGTGTCAAACGTTGTCCCATGGGGTGTTCTTTCGGTGGTTTAGATGCAGTGCTGCTGCAAAGTTTTTAGGTGTGTGCGCTGCTTGAAACCGCTAGCCCTCGAATAGCGGCAGGCTGTACGCCCGACTTGGTCGCATCAGTCATGCGCATAGACAAAGGGGCTTTGGTAAATCCAGACCATTTTGCCATTGGGCGCTTGGTAGCGGGCGTTTTCTACCAGGTCATGCGCCTGAAAATCCAGGCTCACCAAATACGCACCAGGGTGTAATTGCTTGGCCGCTTTGGCCACCGCGCGCGGCATGCTTTCGGGGCGCTGAAAGGCGTAGACCATGTCGTAGCCGGACCAGTCGGCCTCCCAAATATCGGCGCGCCGTATGCGCGCCCAGGGCAGGCGCAGCGCGCACCACCAGCACAGCACCACGCTCCACTCCAAACCATAAAAATGGGCTTGCGGATAGGCCAGCCGCAAAGCCCGCAAGCCGTGCCCCATGCCGCAACCAGCGTCCACCACCTTGGCGCCCACGGGCAGCGGCGCGTGCGCGGGCAACTCCAGCAAAGCCTTGGCCGGTGTGGGGAACAAGGGTGCGTCGGACCAGGCATTGACCGGGTACACCAAGAGCATGATGGCCAGCGGCAGCAGCCACGTCCAGCTGGGCAAATCGCCAGGCCCCAGCACTTGCAAACTCAGCGCAAAAGAAACAGGAAAACCCCCGGCAATAAACAGCTTGCGCCACCAGCTATTGCCCCACACGCTGAGCAAGACGCCGACCGCTGCCGCCATCACCAAGGCCCACACCGGCAACCAGCCCTGGGTGTTTAAAAGCCGAAACAAAATCCAGCTCGCCCCCCAGGACAAAAGCGCGGGCGCCGGCCAAGGCGGTGCTTTGCGCCAGCCGCTGGTGGCAGTGGGCTCGGGGGTGTTGAACACGGCTTATCGCTCCGCGTGCGGGGAGAGGCGCTCTACCAAACCGTTAAGCGCATCGAGCGAGCCAAACTGGATCACCATCTCGCCCATATCGTCCATGCGACCATTGCGCTTGACACGCTTTTTGATGCGGATTTCTACCTCAGCGGCCAGTGTGTCAGACAACTCTTCTTCCAAGCGCTTTAAGTCGCGGGACTTTTCTTTTTTCGGTTTGGCCGAAGTGAGTGTGAATTCGGCGCCGAGTTTTTTGACCAGGCTCTCGGCTTCGCGCACCGACAGCTTTTTACCCACGATCTGGTTGGCTGCAGAGATTTGCGTGGCCTTGTCCAAGGCCAATAAAGCGCGCGCATGGCCCATGTCCACATCGCCGGCCATCAACATGGCTTGCACCGGCTCGGCCAGTTGCAAGAGGCGAATCAGGTTGCTGGCCGCGCTGCGCGACCGCCCTACGGATTGGGCGGCAGCTTCATGCGTGAGGCCAAATTCTTTGATAAGGCGTTGCAAACCTTGCGCTTCTTCCAGCGGGTTTAGGTCTTCGCGCTGCATGTTTTCAATCAGCGCCATGGCGGCGGCGGCCTGGTCGGGCACATTGCGCACCAGCACCGGTACCGCATCCAAACCAGCCAAGCGGGCCGCGCGGAAGCGGCGCTCGCCAGCGATGATCTCATACAGCGGCTTGACGCCACGGGCCGGCTGCAGGGCTTGCGTTTGCTCGACGCTTAGCTGGCGCACCAAGAGCGGCTGCATGATGCCCTGGGCCTTGATGCTTTCGGCCAACTCATACAAAGCGCCCTCATCCATATGGGTGCGCGGCTGGTATTGGCCGGCGACCAAGTCGTCCAATACCAGGGTCACGGGCAAGGCGTTTTCGTCGGCCGCGCCAGAGGCGCTGTCTTGCACTTTGGGGCCGAGCAAGGCCTCAAGGCCCATGCCCAAGCCTTTGGGTTTTTTAGTCGCCATGCGAATCGTCCTTTGTTTGCAATAGTTGCGTGAGGCTTGCGTGTCCCTCGGGCCAGTCGCCCAGACCCGAGTCCGCGTTAATGTGTCCGGTCATGCCGTAATCGATGCAGCGTGCGCCCCAAGCTGCGGCCATGGCGCTGGCCCGGGCAAAACTGCAAAACGGGTCGTTTTGGCTGGCGAATAAAACGCTGGGGAAAGGCAAGGTCTGCATAGTCACCGGCGCCCAACTGGCCAGCAGCGGCCGCAATGCTTCACGCTCCGCATCGCCCGGCGCCACCAGCAAAGCCCCGCGCACTTTGGCGGTGTTGCGCGAATGCGCGGCCCAACTGGCCACCAGCAAACAGCCCAGGCTGTGCGCTACCAGCACACAGGGCTGGCTGAGGCCAAGCACGGCTTCTTCGAGCTGCGCCATCCAGTCGCCGCGCAGGGGCCGCATCCAATCGTGTTGCTGCACCCGCGTGTAGCCATAGCGCGCCTCCCAACGGCTTTGCCAATGGTCGGGGCCCGAGTTTTGCCAACCGGGCAAGAGCAATACCTGTGCGTGCATCGGCGCTTATTTCATGGTGGGAATACGGCGGATCATTTCCTGCGCAAAGGCCACAAAAGCCTGCGCGCCTTTGGACGCCGGATCAAAAGCCACGCCAGGCAAGCCATAGCTGGGGGCTTCGGCCAGGCGCACATTGCGCGGAATCACGCTGTCAAACACCTTGTCGCCAAAGTGCGCCTTCAGCTGGTCGCTGACCTGCTGCTGCAAGGTAATACGCGGATCAAACATCACCCTCAATAAGCCGATAATTTTTAATTCGTCATTTAAATTGGCTTTAACTTGCTTGATGGTGTTGACCAGATCGGTCAGGCCTTCGAGGGCAAAGTATTCGCACTGCATGGGCACGATCACGCCATGGGCGCAGCACAGGCCGTTGAGCGTCAGCATGGACAGCGAGGGCGGGCAGTCGATGAGCACAAAGTCATACTGCTCTTTAACCTCTGCCAGAGCGGCTTTGAGGCGGCGTTCACGGCGCTCTAGCTCTACCATCTCCACCTCGGCACCAGCCAACTCGCGGTTGGCACCCAGAATGTCGTAGCTGCATTTGGCGGCTATCAGTTTGTCGCTGCGGGTAATGGCTTGGGCCATGGTGGCCGACTCGAGCAATACGTCATAGACCGAGAGCTTTAGGGTGCGCTTGTCCACGCCCGAGCCCATGGTCGCGTTGCCTTGCGGGTCCAGGTCCACCATCAACACGCGCTGGCCTTGCAAGGCCAGACCGGCAGCCAGGTTGACGGTGGTGGTGGTTTTGCCGACGCCACCTTTTTGGTTCGCAACACAAAATATCTTGGCCATGGGCTGTCTCAATTCATTCGTTCAAAAATTCGGAGCTTCAGAGGCGCGGCGCTGCAACAGACCGGGCGGCTACTGCGACACCACCAACTTGACGCCAAAGCCAATCAAGACCACGCCGGCCAACTTTTCCAGCGCCTGGCTGACCTTCGGACTGGCGCGCACACGCTCGGCACAGTAGTAGGCCAGCAGCGTAGCCGCAAGGCCATATAAAAAAGTCAGGGCCGCGATCGTTGCCGCCATAAAGCCATAGGTAAGCACACCCTGATGGCGCAGCGGATCGACAAAAAGTGGGAAAAAGGCCATGTAAAACAGAATAGCTTTAGGGTTCAGCAACGTAATGAAAAATGCCTGGCGCAAAAACTGGCTGGGCCGAATCTCGATGGGCGACGGCGCACCGGGCTTGGCTAACAACATATAGGCGCCCAGCCAAGCCAGGTAGGCCGCACCCGCCCATTGCACCAAATGAAACGCTGCCGGGTAGTTGCTGAGCAAAGCGGCCACGCCGGCCACCGCCATCCACATCAAAACCTGGTCACCCAGAATGACCCCGAGGGTCGCCGCCAAGCCGCCGCGCATGCCACCTTTGCTGGTGGAAAGCACCAGCGCCAAATTGCCCGGCCCGGGGATGAGAAGAAAAATCAGGACGGCAGCCACAAAGGTGCCGTAATCGGTGACGCCAAGCATCGTAAACCTTAAGGAAACAAGGGGGCGAGTTTACGTGATCGCGTGTTTCACGTGAAACAGGGCCTGTCTATGCGCTCGATTCAACGCCCGTGTCGGCCGAACTTATTCGCCTAGACGGCGCATCCATACAACACAGCGCTGGGCGTCCAGACCCGGCACCTGCAAAGGTTCCACGTGGAACACCTGCACCTGCGGGGGCAGCGCCTGGATTTCATCATCCGGGGTCTTGCCTTTCATCGCCATCCAGAGGCCGCCGGGTAACAAAGCCTGGTCAGACCCGGCCACCAAATCCGGCAAAGAAGAAAAGGCGCGGGCGCTGACCACCTGATAAGCGGCGCCCAACTTTTCCACCCGCGCATGCAACCCGCGCAAATTGGCTAGGCCCAGGCTTAGCGTCGCTTGCTGGATAAAGCTGGCCTTCTTGGCCACGGTGTCCACGCAATCGACCCGCACATCCGGCAAACAAATCGCCAACACCAGGCCCGGCAAACCGGCGCCCGAGCCCACGTCTAGCAAGCGTATCGAGCCCGACGAAGCCAGGGTTGCAAGTTGCGCACACAGCGGCGCAACCACGGCCAGGCAGTCCAAAAGATGGTAGCTAAGCATGGCTTGCGGATCGCGCACCGCCGTCAGGTTATAGACCTGGTTCCATTTCTGCAGCAGCGCCAGGTAGTCCAGCAAGGCCTGGCGCTGGGCGAGGTTAAGGTCTAAATCCAGCGCATCCAGCCCCGCGTCCAATCCCGCCGCCAGGCTAATGTTCACTGCGCCGCCTCGGTGGCGATCTGCGATGGCTTGGCGGCGAACTCGCGGAAGTTGCCTTTTTTCAGGTGGATGAGCAAGAGCGAAATCGTCGCCGGGGTAATACCGGACATGCGCGAGGCCTGGCCAAGCGTCTCGGGGCGCTGCTTGTTCAGGCGCTGACGTGCCTCAATGCTGAGCGCAGATACCTGCATATAGTCCAAGGTCTCGGGCAGGCGCAGGTTTTCATAATGCGCGGCGCGGCCCACGTCTTCTTTTTGCCGGTCGATATAGCCAGCGTACTTGATGGCAATTTCCACCTGCTCAACGACGCTTTGCACAAACACATCCTGCGCCAGCGCCACCACCAGCCCATCGCCCTGCCCTGCGGCCACCGGCAAATCCGGGTTGGCAAAGCGACCAGCGGCCATAGACATCAGGTCCGCGTAGCCCAGCTCCGGGCGTCGCAAAAGCTCGGCCAGGCTGTATTCATGCTCCAGGGCCTTGCCCAAAACACGCTCGGCCTCGGGCGCGGCCAAGTTTTTCGGGCTGACCCACAGGCTGCGCAGGCGCTCGGTTTCACGTGAAACAGCTTCTTGCTTGCGGCTGAAAACCTCCCAGCGCGCATCGTCCACCAGCCCGAGTTGGCGGCCTACCGTGGTCAGGCGAGCGTCGGCATTGTCTTCGCGCAGCTGCAAGCGAAACTCGGCGCGGCTGGTAAACATGCGGTAGGGCTCGGTCACGCCCTTGGTGATCAGGTCATCGACCAGCACGCCGATATAAGCTTGGTCACGCGCGGGCAGCCAGCTCTCGCCGGCATAAGTAGTACGGGCACCGGCCTGCAATGCGGCGTTGATGCCGGCGAACAAGCCCTGGGCCGCCGCTTCTTCGTAGCCCGTGGTGCCGTTAATTTGTCCGGCAAAAAACAAGCCCCGGATCGCGCGCGTCTCAAAACTGCTTTTCAGTTCACGCGGATCAAAGTAGTCGTACTCGATGGCATAGCCCGGCCGCAAAATATGCGCCTTCTCCAGCCCCGCCATGCTGCGCACCAAATCGTACTGAATGTCAAAAGGAAGGCTGGTAGAGATTCCGTTGGGGTAATACTCATGGGTGTCCAAGCCCTCGGGCTCCAGAAATATCTGGTGGCTTTCTTTGTCCGCAAAGCGGTTGACCTTGTCTTCCACGCTGGGGCAATAGCGCGGGCCCACACCCTCGATCGCGCCGGCGAACATCGGGCTGCGGTCAAAGCCGCTGCGGATGATCTCGTGCGTACGGGCATTGGTGTGCGTAATCCAGCAGGGCACTTGCTGCGGGTGCTGCTCTGCCCTGCCCATGAAGCTGAACACCGGCAGTCGCGCGCCCATGCCGCCAGGCATGCCATCGCCCGGCTGCTCCAGGCAACGGGAAAAATCAATCGTGCGCCCGTCCAGGCGCGGCGGCGTGCCGGTCTTGAGGCGGCCTTGCGCCAATTTCAGCTCTTTGAGGCGGGCGCTTAAGCGGGCCGCCGGCGGATCCCCGGCGCGGCCTGCGCCATAGTTGTTCATGCCGATGTGGATCTTGCCGTCCAAAAACGTGCCCGCCGTCAACACTACCGCAGTCGCTTTAAAAATGATTCCTATTTGCGTAACAGCTCCCACTACGCGGTCGCCCTCTACCAGGAGGTCGTCCACTGCTTGCTGGAACAATGACAAATTGGGCTGGTTCTCCAGCATGCTGCGTATCGCCGCTTTGTACAGCACCCGGTCAGCCTGGGCGCGGGTGGCGCGTACCGCAGGACCTTTGCTGGAATTAAGAATGCGAAACTGGATGCCGCTCTCGTCGGTAGCCAAGGCCATCGCACCGCCCAGAGCATCGACCTCTTTCACCAGATGCCCTTTGCCGATGCCACCAATCGAAGGGTTGCAACTCATCTGCCCCAGGGTCTCGATGTTGTGCGTTAGCAACAGTGTGCTGCGGCCCATACGCGCTGCCGCCAGCGCCGCTTCGGTGCCGGCATGGCCGCCGCCGACAACGATCACATCAAAGTGTTGGGGATACAGCATGGCGCGCAGTCCAAATCAAGAGGGGACTGCATTTTAGGCGGCGCTGTCTCGCACGTGATGTCCGGGTCATTTCCCTGTGTGCGTGGGTCAGGCCGATGGGTTAGAGTGAAGCGCACACCCACAGGAGTTTTCGCATGCACATCCCCTCGGTCAAAGACCAGGTTAGCGAGCAAGAATGGCAGCTGCGCGTTGACCTGGCCGCCTGCTACCGCTTAGTCGCCGCCTACGGCTGGAGCGACCTCATCTTCACCCACATCAGCGCGCGCCTGCCCGGCGACGAACACCATTTTTTGATCAACCCCTACGGCTTGCTGTTTGAGGAGATCACCGCCAGCAGCCTGATCAAAGTGGACCAGCAGTGCAACAAATTGATGGACTCGCCCTTTCCCGTCAACCCAGCTGGCTTTGTGATCCACAGCGCCGTGCATGCGGTGCGGGACGACGCAGGGTGCGTGCTGCACACCCACACCCGCGCGGGGGTCGCCGTCAGCGCACAGGCCAGTGGCGTCTTGCCCATCAGCCAGCAATCGACCTTTGTGCTGGCCTCGCTGGGCTACCACAGCTATGAGGGCGTGGCCCTGCGCGACGAGGAAAAGCCACGCCTGCAAGCCGACCTGGGTAGCGCCAACCACCTGATGCTGCGTAACCATGGGCTGCTCACCGTGGCGACCTCCATACCGGAAGCCTTTTTGCTGATGTACAACTTTGAATCCACCTGCCAGATCCAGATCAGTGCGCAAGCCGGCGGCGAACTCACCCAGGTGGACCCGCGCATCATCGACGGCATCGGCCACGCCATGCGTACCCAAAGCACCGGAATCGGCGGCGCATTCGCCTGGCCGGCGATGCTGCGCAAACTCGACCGCATGGATAGCAGCTTTCGGACCTGAGCTTAGGAAAGACAAAACGCCGCACTGCCCTGCTCTAAGGCGCGGCTAAAGGCTTTTGCCACCAAGCCAAAACCGCCCCCAGCCACAAAGCCAGCGCCGATACCAGAAGGCCGCGCTCCAGGCCGCCTTCGCCATCGGCAATCCAACCCACCATGGTCGGGCCGGCAATCTGACCGGCCGCAAACACCACCGTAAACGCGCTGATGCCACTAGCCCACTGGTGCGACGGCAGGTTATGCCGCACCAGTGCGGTGCTAGAAGCCACGATCGACAAAAACACACCGCCGAACACGATGCCCGAAAACATCACGACGGTGAAGTTGTCAGACACTGCGGGCAAGAGCGTGGCCATACCCAACAAGCCATTGAGCAAGGCCATAGCCCGTCCGCCTGTCTCGCGATCCAGCAAACGCGCCCACACCCGCGAGGATGCCATCACCGCCAGACCCAGCACTCCATAAAACACCGAGATAGCTTCCGTGCTATTACCCTGGGCGCGCAACAAGGCCACCACAAACGTCATGTAGCCGATATAGCCCACACCGAACATCCCATAAGCGGCCAGACCAAAGGCCAAGGGGCGCCAAGCCACTGGCGTGCCAGCCGCCCGCTGCCCCGCCGGACCACCTTGGTCTAGCTGCCTAGCGGGCCAGCGCAATACCAGGCTGCCCAGCAAACAAACCAAGGCCATTAGCCACCAGGCATAACGCCAGCCATGGGGCTGCTCCCCAGAAAAAGCCAAAGCCCAAGGCACCAAGACCGCCGAAACACTGATACCCAGCCCAGTGCCCCCGTAATAAACGCCCAGCAGCCAACCAGCACGCTGCGGGTCTTGGGCGCCCAGGCGCGCCGCCAGCAAGCCGCCAGTCACAAACACCGAGGCGCTGGCAATACCGGCCAGCAGACGCTGCAGCAACAAGACCGAGGCATCGGTAAAGAAACCACTCAAAGCCATGAACATCGTCGCCGCCAAAGCACCGCGTGACAAAAGCAGCACCGGGTCCCAGCGGCGCAAAGCCCAGGGCGTGAGCAAGGCGCCAAGCAAATAGCCAGCCGCATTGGCTGTGTTCATGGTGCCGGCCAGGGTGTAGCTCCAGGCCAGATCGTCGCGCATGGCCGGCAGCAGCAGACCATAAGCAAAACGGGTGATACCCAAAGAAAGCGCAGCCCCTACCGACAAGGCTAACGCGAGGGCGACTAAGCGCCCTGGGGAAGCTTGCACATACACTCCAGAAAATTCACCACACGCCCGATTGTGAGGCCTGCTTGACACCCACTCTGTACAAGCGATTCACCGGCGAGCGGACCACACCTCCCACCAGAAAACTGTCACTATGGCCGATTTATTTGAACCCCTGCGCGTAGGTGCAATGACTTTACAACACCGCCTGGTAATGGCGCCTTTGACACGCAACCGTGCACCCGGCGCGCTCGCGCATGCGGGCATGGCGCGCTACTACGCCCAGCGCGCTGACCCGCAAAAAGGCGCCGCGCTCATCATCAGCGAAGCCACCGCCATCAGCCATCAAGCCCAAGGCTATGCCGACGTGCCCGGCATCTGGAGCGAGGAGCAGGTAGCGGCCTGGAAGCCCGTCACCGCGGCAGTGCATGCCGCGGGCGGAAGCATCTTTATGCAGCTTTGGCATGTGGGACGGGTGTCCCATGTAGATTTACAAGCCGACGGCCAAGCGCCGGTTGCACCCTCGGCCATTACCGCCAACACCAAGACGGTACTGATTAAAGATGGCGCGCCCAAGTTTGTTGCCACCTCCAAGCCGCGCGCTTTAGCCATCGAAGAAATACCCGGCATCGTGCAGGACTACCGACGTGCCGCGCGCAATGCCATAGAAGCGGGGTTTGACGGCGTGGAGTTGCACGCCGCTAATGGTTATTTGATCGACCAGTTTTTGCGTTCGGGCAGCAACCACCGCGACGATGCCTATGGCGGCGCTGTGCCCCACCGGGCACGCTTGCTGATCGAGGTGATGCAGGCTTTGTGCGCAGAGGTCGGTGGCGCGCGTTGCGCCATACGCCTCGCGCCGGTCACGCCGGCCAACGATGCCTTTGATCCCCAGCCCAAGGCCTTGTTCACGCATGTGGTGCAAGCACTCGGGCCCATGGGCCTGGCGTATTTGCATGTGATTGAAGGCTCGACGATTGCCGAGCGCGATTACCACCAGGGCGACGGGCCTTTTGACTACGCTGCTTTGCGCCAGGCCTACCGCGACGCCGGCGGCCAAGGCGCTTGGATGGTGAACAATGGCTACGACCAGGCGCTGGCCGAAAAAGCCTTAGCCGAAGGCGCGGATCTGGTGTCTTTCGGACGTCTGTTTATCGCCAACCCGGACCTTACCGAACGCATGCGCCAGGGCGCGGAACTCAACACCCCGGACCGCATGACGTTTTACGGCGGCGGCGACAAAGGCTATACAGACTATCCGGTGCTGAAAGCTTAAACCAGCGGCTTGGCGGCAAGCATCAAGGCCCTTTCCAGCGCTTGAGCAACAAGGCGTTGGCCATCACGCTGACCGAGCTGAGCGCCATCGCGCCACCGGCCAGCACAGGATGCAAATAGCCCAAGGCGGCCAGCGGAATGCCGGCTACGTTATAGAAAAAAGCCCAAAACAGGTTTTGCCGTATCTTGGCCACCGTCAGGCGGGAGATGTCCAAGGCGGCCAGTACCAGGCGCGGGTCGCCGCGCATCAAGGTGATGCCCGCGGCCTGCATGGCCACATCGGTGCCGCCGCCGTCCGGATTGGACATGGCCATGCCCACATCCGCAGCGGCCAGGGCTGGCGCGTCATTGACGCCATCACCCACCATCGCCACGGTATGCAGATTGGCGCCATGGCCTGCGATTTTCAGGTCCCGCACGCGTTGGGCTTTGTCCCCCGGCAAGACACCGGCCAGCACCTCTGCGCTGCCAGCGCCGGCATCTAGCCCTAAGCGCGCCGCCATGGCACGCGCCGCGCCCCAGTTATCCCCGGAAATCATCACCACCTGCAGGCCTTTGGCGCGCAAACCGGCAATCGCCTGTGCTGCCCCGGCTTTTGGCTCGTCATTAAAGCCCATGCAAGCGCGTACCTGCCAATGGCCATCTTGTAAACAAGCCAAAGCCGAAACACTGCAGCCCTGGGCTTGCAAGGCCTGCGCTTGGGCGCCGAAGGCAGAACGGTCCAAGGCCGCACCACCGCCTTGTAATTCCAACATCCAGGGCCAGCTACCCAAGGCATAGCTTTGGCCGTCCACTGTGCCAAAACTTCCACGCCCGGGCACGGCCTGCACGTCCTGCGGCGCGACCCAGCTGGCACCCTGCGCTTTTGCATGCGCCAACACGGCGCGCGCCAGCGGATGTTCGCTACCGCTTTGGAGACTGGCGCACACCCGCATTAACTCGTGCTCAAGCAAACCGGGCAAGGGCAGCGAAGCACCGGCTGAGCCCGCAGACGACGCATCTGCCACCACAAAACGCGTCAACCGCGGGCGGCCCTCGGTCAGCGTGCCGGTTTTGTCAAAAGCCACGACACCCACCCGGTGTGCCAGCTCCAGCGCCTGCGCATCTTTGATCAAGATGCCGTACTTCGCCGCCACACCCGTGCCCGCCATGATGGCCACCGGCGTGGCCAGGCCCAGCGCACAAGGGCAGGCAATCACCAGCACCGCCACCGCTCGAATGAGGGCCACCTCCAGCGGCTGGCCCGCCAACATCCAGCCGGTCAAGGTTGCCAGTGCTACCAGCAAAACTACGGGCACAAATACGGCGCTGACCTGGTCCACCAAGCGCTGTAGGGGCGCTTTGGCCGCTTGCGCGTCTTCCACCAGGCGGATGATGTGCGACAGCACCGTTTGTGTGCCCACCGCCGTCAAGCGCACCAGCACACGACCATCCCCATTGATGCTGCCGCCATGGACTCGCGCACCTAGGTCTTTGGTCACGGGCATGGATTCGCCGGTCAGCATGGATTCGTCGGCCTGGGTTTGGCCTTCGCTCACCAGGCCATCGGCTGCAAAACGCTCGCCGGCTTTGACCACCACCACATCGCCTACCAAGAGCTCGGAGACCGGCACATCGACTTCGCCATCGGGACCCAGCC
>CANNEW010000020.1 GCA_947503685.1 Comamonadaceae bacterium
GAATTTATGGTGGGCGAGTTTGTGCGTATCAAAGACGGTCCGTTTACGGATTTCAATGGCTCGGTCGAGGATGTCAATTACGACAAGAGCAAAGTGCGTGTTTCGGTCACGATTTTTGGGCGTTCTACACCGGTGGAGTTGGAGTTCTCGCAAATCGAGAAGGCCTGATTTTTTCCGCGGGCGTTTGCCCGCAGACAGCCCGCGTTTTCCGACGCAATGCGGGTGGTGGTAGGAGTCGATACCCCGGGGAGCCGCGGGCTGAGTGGTTCAGCACCAAAGCGTCATTACCCGTAAGGAGCAATCATGGCGAAAAAAATCGTCGGCTTTATCAAGCTGCAAGTACCAGCTGGAAAAGCCAACCCGTCCCCCCCCATTGGCCCGGCGCTGGGTCAGCGCGGCCTCAATATCATGGAGTTCTGCAAGGCTTTCAATGCCCAGACCCAAGGTGTCGAGCCCGGACTGCCGCTACCGGTGGTCATTACCGCATTTGCGGACAAGAGTTTTACTTTTATCATCAAGACCCCGCCCGCGACGGTTTTGATCAAGAAAGCGATCAAACTGGACAAGGGCTCAGCCCGTCCGCACAGCGACAAGGTCGGCAAGATCACGCGTGCCCAGCTTGAAGAGATCGCCAAAACCAAAATGAAAGACATGACTGCAGCCGATTTGGATGCAGCGGTCCGTACCATCGCCGGCTCTGCCCGCTCGATGGGTGTGAATGTGGAGGGCGTGTAAATGTCTAAACTGACTAAAAATCAAAAGGCCCAGCAGGGCAAAATTGTGGCTACCAAGCTGTACCCGCTTACCGATGCGCTGGCTTTGGTGAAGGAATTTGCAAAGGCCAAATTTGACGAGTCGATCGACGTCGCAGTGCAACTCGGTGTGGATGCGAAGAAGTCCGACCAAGTCGTTCGTGGCGCTGTCGTGCTACCCAACGGAACCGGCAAAACCACCCGCGTGGCGGTGTTCGCCCAAGGCGCCAAGGCCGAAGAAGCCAAAGCCGCAGGGGCCGACATTGTTGGCATGGACGACCTGGCCGCTATGGTCAAGGCTGGTGACATGCCTTTTGACATAGTGATTGCTGCGCCTGACGCGATGCGTGTGGTCGGTACGCTGGGTCAGATTCTGGGTCCGCGTGGCCTGATGCCTAACCCCAAGGTCGGTACTGTGACGCCGGATGTGGCTACTGCTGTGCGCAATGCCAAAGCCGGTCAGGTGCAGTTCCGTGTGGACAAAGCCGGCATCGTGCATTCCACCATTGGCCGCCGTTCCTTTGACTCCGCGCATTTGCAGGGCAACCTGATCGCCCTGGTAGAGGCTTTAAATAAATCTAAGCCCGCTACCAGCAAAGGCGTATACCTGCGCAAGATGGCTTTGTCCTCCACCATGGGTGTGGGCGTGCGCGTGGATGTTCAGTCTTTGACAGCTTGATTGCGAAGTAATTGAATTTGGGCGCTTCTCAAGAAGTGCCCGATGTGGTGGGTCTCCGAAGCTGAAATGGCTGAGGGGGGCCATCCAAGACCGTTGGTGTGCAGTTCGGCTGTGCTTAATCAGTGAAAACCAACGCAGATGGCGATCCCGCTGCAGACGGATGTACATCCTTCCACAGTTGATCGCTGCATTTTGGAGCGCAAGCGGTGTAAGCCGCAAAGCGCATGTAAAGGAGTAGACCTTGAGTTTGAATCGCAGTGAGAAAGAAGCGGTCATTTCAGAAGTGACCAGCCTCGCCGCTAAAGCTCAAACGCTCGTGATCGCGGAGTACCGTGGCATCACGGTCGCTGACATGACCAAGTTGCGCACTACGGCGCGCGACAGCGGAGTGACGTTAAGCGTGTTGAAAAACACCTTGGCGCGCCGTGCTGTTGCCGGTAGTGGCTTTGAGGTGGTGTCCGACCAGATGACCGGTCCTTTGATCTATAGCTTTTCTGTCGACGCCGTGGCTGCCGCGAAAGTGGTGTCCGATTTCGCGAAAACCAATGACAAGTTGGTGATTCGCGGCGGTGCGTTCGGTGGAAAGGCTTTGGACGTGAACGGCGTGAAGCAATTGGCCAGCATCCCTTCGAAAGAAGTTTTGCTCGCGCAGTTGCTGGGCTTGATGCAGTCGCCCATTTCGCGCACCGCGCGGGTGTTGGCCGCATTGGCAGAGCAGCGTGGAGGCGGTGCGACAGCACCTGCCGAAGCAGAGCTTGCGGTGGCGTAAGCAGTTGTCGCATTCATAGGTAATTCATCCCTGTGCCGCCGTTTGCGCAAAGCGCTGAGGCCAAGCACTAGTACATTAGGAAACAGAAAATGGCATTCGATAAAGACGCATTTTTGACCGCGCTGGACAGCATGACGGTCATGGAACTCAACGACTTGGTGAAAGCCATCGAAGAGAAATTTGGTGTAAGCGCTGCTGCAATGTCAGCGCCCGCCGCAGGCGGTGGTGCAGCTGCACCGGTCGCAGAAGAGCAGACTGAATTTAACGTCGTGCTGCTCGAAGCGGGCCCCAACAAGGTGTCGGTCATCAAGGCCGTGCGCGAAATCACCGGTCTTGGCCTCAAAGAAGCCAAAGATATGGTCGATGGCGCGCCCAAAGCCGTCAAAGAAGGCATTGCCAAGGCCGACGCCGAAGCTGCCAAGAAGAAGCTCGAAGACGCCGGCGCAAAGGTCGAGCTCAAGTAAGCGCGCGATCCCATCTTGCTGCCCACAAGTCGGCAGGATGGGAAAGTACATCGCAAGCGCTGCTGGTACCGGCAGCGCTTGCGCCTCAGAGTACAGCTGACAAGCCCGTCGCATGACAGGCCTGTCAAGTGTCTTCTGACCCCGACTGCAGAAGATGCCTTGGTTCGGGTCGCGTGCAATGCGCGACCGTCCGCCAATGATTGGTAGCGGCCAATCACCAAGAATGAAACACAGTCGCCTAGGACACCCAGGATTCCTCAGACTTTGCCCGGAGATCTCATGGCTTACACATATACAGAACGTAAACGCATACGCAAAAATTTCGGTAACCGCGACAGCGTGCTCGAAATCCCTTACCTGCTGCAAATGCAAAAAGACGCTTACACCGCGTTTTTGCAGGCCGACATCAACCCTAAAAAGCGAACCCAGGAGGGCTTGCAAGCGGCGTTTGAGGCTGCTTTCCCCATCGTCTCGCACAATGGTTTTGTCGAGATGAAGTACCTGGAGTACAACTTGGCCAAGCCTGGCTTTGATGTGCGCGAGTGCCAGACACGTGGTCTGACCTATGCCTCGGCGGTGCGTGCCAAGGTGCAGCTGATTATTTATGACCGCGAAGCCTCCACCAGCCAGAACAAAGTGGTCAAAGAGGTCAAGGAGCAAGAGGTCTACATGGGCGAAGTGCCTTTGATGACCAGCAAAGGCTCGTTCATCATCAACGGCACCGAGCGCGTGATCGTCTCGCAATTGCACCGTTCACCCGGCGTGTTTTTCGAGCATGACAAGGGCAAAACCCATAGCTCGGGCAAGCTGCTGTTTTCAGCGCGCATCATCCCTTACCGCGGCTCCTGGCTGGACTTTGAGTTCGATCCCAAAGATCTGCTCTATTTCCGTGTGGACCGTCGCCGCAAAATGCCGGTGACGATTTTGCTCAAGGCGATCGGCCTGAACAATGAATCCATCCTGGCGAACTTCTTTGTCAATGACAATTTCCGCCTGATGGACAGCGGCGCGCAAATGGAATTTGTACCCGAGCGCCTGCGTGGCGAAGTTGCCCGCTTTGACCTGACCGACAAGTCCGGCATCGTGGTGGTGGCCAAAGACAAGCGCGTGACGGCACGCCATACCCGCGAGCTGGAACAGTCCGGCACCACCCACATTAGCGTGCCCGAAGACTTTCTGGTGGGCCGTGTGGTGGCGCGTAATATCGTTGAAGCCGAGACCGGTGAAATCCTGGCCAAAGCCAACGAAGAGTTGACCGATGCGCTGCTCAAAAAGCTGCGTACCTCCGGCATTACCGATTTGGCCTGCATCTACACCAATGAGTTGGACCAAGGTGCATACATCTCGCAAACCCTGCGTACTGACGAGACGACGGACGACTTTGCTGCGCGCGTGGCGATCTACCGCATGATGCGCCCCGGCGAGCCGCCCACTGAAGACGCAGTGCAAGCTCTGTTCCAGCGCTTGTTTTACAACCCGGATACCTACGACCTGTCGCGCGTGGGCCGTATGAAGTTCAACGCCAAAATGGGCCGCGCCGAATCGACAGGCCCCATGGTTTTGACCAATGAAGACATTTTGTCCGTGGTCAAAATTCTGGTGGACTTGCGCAACGGCCGTGGTGACGTGGACGATATTGACCACCTGGGTAACCGCCGCGTACGCTGCGTGGGTGAACTGGCTGAAAACCAGTACCGCACCGGTTTGGCACGTATCGAAAAAGCCGTTAAAGAGCGTCTGGGCCAAGCCGAGCAAGAGCCGCTCATGCCGCACGACCTGATCAACAGCAAACCGATTTCCGCCTCGCTCAAAGAGTTCTTTGGCGCCTCGCAGTTATCGCAGTTCATGGACCAGACTAACCCCTTGTCGGAAATCACGCACAAGCGGCGAGTCTCTGCCCTCGGCCCAGGCGGCCTGACGCGTGAGCGTGCCGGCTTTGAAGTGCGTGACGTGCACGTGACCCATTACGGACGCGTCTGCCCCATCGAGACCCCTGAAGGCCCGAACATCGGCCTGATCAACTCGCTGGCTTTGTATGCCCGTTTGAACGAATACGGCTTTATCGAAACGCCTTACCGCCGCGTGGCCAATAGCAAAGTCACCCATGAGATCGATTACCTCTCAGCTATCGAAGAAGGCAAATACGTCATCGCCCAGGCCAATGCGGTTTTGGACAAAGACGGCGTGCTGACCGGCGAATTGGTGTCGGCGCGCGAAAAAGGCGAATCGGTACTGGTGGGTCCAGAGCGCGTGCAGTACATGGACGTTTCGCCGGCGCAAATTGTTTCGGTGGCGGCATCCTTGGTGCCCTTCTTGGAGCATGACGACGCCAACCGCGCGCTGATGGGCGCCAATATGCAGCGCCAGGCGGTGCCGGTGCTGCGCCCAGAAAAAGCCTTTGTAGGAACTGGTATCGAACGCGTTGCCGCAGTGGACTCGGGAACCGTGGTGACCGCTAACCGTGGCGGTGTGGTGGACTATGTGGACGCCACCCGCGTGGTGGTGCGCGTCAACGACGCTGAAGCCCAAGCGGGCGAAGTGGGTGTGGACATCTATAACCTGATCAAGTACCAGCGTTCCAACCAAAACACCAATATCCATCAACGCCCCATCGTCAAAAAAGGGGACAAACTGGACAAGGGCGATGTGATTGCCGACGGCGCATCCACCGACTTGGGCGAATTGGCCTTGGGTCAGAACATGCTGGTCGCCTTCATGCCGTGGAATGGCTATAACTTTGAGGATTCCATCCTGATCAGCGAACGGGTGGTGGCCGAAGACCGCTACACCTCGATTCACATCGAAGAGCTGGTGGTTATGGCCCGCGACACCAAACTCGGTGCCGAGGAAATTACCCGCGATATTCCCAATTTGAGCGAACAGCAACTCAACCGTTTGGACGAGTCGGGCATTATTTATGTCGGTGCGGAAGTCATGCCGGGTGACACCCTGGCCGGCAAGGTAACACCCAAAGGTGAAACCACGCTGACTCCAGAGGAAAAATTGCTGCGCGCCATCTTCGGCGAAAAAGCTAGCGATGTGAAAGACACCTCTTTGCGCGTGGACCAAGGCTCACAAGGCACGGTCATTGACGTGCAGGTGTTCACCCGCGAAGGCATTGTGCGCGACAAGCGTGCGCAACAAATCATTGACGATGAGCTCAAGCGCTTTCGCTTGGATTTGAACGACCAGTTGCGTATCGTGGAAGCCGATGCCTTTGACCGTATCGCCAAGCTGTTAAGCGGCAAGATCGCCAATGGCGGCCCGCAAAAACTGGCAAAAGGCAGCAAGATCGACAAAGCCTATCTGGACTCGGTAGAGAAATTTCACTGGTTCGATATCCGTCCGGCCGATGACGCGGTAGCTTCGCAACTCGAAAGCATCAAGGCCTCGCTGGAGCAAACCCGCCACAGCTTTGACTTGTCTTTTGAAGAAAAGCGCAAAAAACTAACCCAGGGCGACGAGCTGCCCGCGGGCGTTTTGAAAATGGTCAAGGTCTATATCGCCGTCAAGCGTCGCTTGCAGCCTGGCGACAAGATGGCCGGCCGTCACGGTAACAAAGGTGTGGTGTCCAAGATCGTTCCGGTTGAAGACATGCCCTATATGGCCGACGGTACACCCTGCGACATCGTGCTCAACCCACTGGGCGTTCCGTCAAGGATGAACGTCGGTCAGGTGCTGGAAGTGCATTTGGGCTGGGCCGCCAAGGGCCTGGGCCAACGCATTGGCGACATGTTGCAAGAACAGTCCAAGATGGCCGAAATGCGCCAGTTCATGGATGCCCTGTACAACGGCTCCGGCCGCAAAGAGGCGCTAGGCGACTTGAGCGATGACCAGGTGCTAGAAATGGCTGCCAATTTGCAGACCGGCGCGACTTTCGCTACGCCCGTGTTTGACGGTGCTTCGGAAGAGGAGATCCGCGGCATGCTCAAACTGGCCTACCCTGAAGCAGTGGCCAAGGCCAAGGGCTTGACCGATACGCGTACCCAGGCTTACCTGTGCGACGGTCGTACCGGCGAGCCTTTCGAGCGTCCCGTCACGGTGGGTTATATGCATGTGCTCAAACTGCACCATTTGGTCGATGACAAGATGCATGCCCGTTCCACCGGGCCTTACAGCCTGGTCACGCAGCAGCCTTTGGGCGGCAAGGCACAGTTCGGCGGCCAGCGTTTCGGAGAAATGGAGGTCTGGGCTTTAGAGGCCTATGGTGCTTCCTATGTCTTACAGGAAATGCTCACCGTCAAGTCCGACGACGTGCAAGGACGTACCAAGGTGTACGAAAGCATCGTCAAGGGCGAGCATTCCATCGAGGCCGGCATGCCCGAGTCCTTTAATGTGCTGGTCAAGGAAATCCGTTCCCTGGGCCTGGATATCGAATTGGAGCGTGGTTAAACACCAAGTTAGAGACCTTTCGCGGCAGCCGTCCGGTGGATGTGCTGCCCCTCACATGAAAAAGGAATTTCCATGAAATCATTACTCGACCTGTTCAAGCAGTTCACACCCGATGAGCATTTTGATGCCATCAAAATCGGTATGGCATCGCCGGAGAAAATCCGGTCCTGGTCTTTCGGCGAAGTGAAAAAGCCCGAGACTATTAACTACCGCACCTTCAAGCCTGAGCGTGACGGCTTGTTTTGCGCCAAAATTTTCGGGCCCATTAAGGACTACGAATGCTTGTGCGGCAAGTACAAACGCCTCAAGCACCGTGGCGTGATTTGCGAGAAGTGCGGCGTTGAAGTGACCCAGACCAAAGTGCGCCGCGAGCGCATGGGCCATATCGACCTGGCGGCGCCTTGCGCCCACATCTGGTTCCTCAAGTCCCTGCCCAGTCGTTTGGGCCTGGTACTGGACATGACGCTGCGCGATATCGAGCGTGTGCTCTATTTTGAAGCCTATGTGGTGACTGACCCCGGCATGACGCCGCTGAAAAAATTCGGCATCATGTCCGAGGATGATTTCGACGCCAAATTCAAAGAATACGGCGACGAGTTCCAGGCCAAGATGGGTGCTGAAGGCATCAAGGACTTGCTGCAAAGCATAGATATCGAAGGGTCGATTGAAAAGCTGCGCAATGACCTGACCGGCTCAGAACTTAAGATCAAGAAGAACGCCAAGCGCCTTAAAGTGCTGGAAGCCTTCAAAAAATCGGGCATCAAGCCCGAGTGGATGGTGCTCGAAGTGCTGCCCGTCTTGCCCCCGGATCTGCGTCCGCTGGTGCCGCTGGACGGCGGCCGCTTTGCCACCTCCGACCTGAATGATTTGTACCGCCGTGTGATCAACCGCAACAGCCGTCTGCGCCGTTTGCTCGAACTCAAAGCGCCGGAAATCATTGCCCGCAATGAAAAACGCATGTTGCAAGAATCCGTGGACTCGCTGCTGGACAATGGGCGCCGCGGCAAGGCCATGACAGGCGCCAACAAGCGCGCCTTAAAGTCCCTGGCCGACATGATCAAAGGCAAGTCTGGCCGTTTCCGCCAAAACTTGCTGGGTAAGCGCGTGGACTACTCTGGCCGCTCGGTCATTACCGTGGGCCCGACGCTCAAACTGCACCAGTGCGGTTTGCCTAAGCTCATGGCCTTGGAGTTGTTCAAGCCCTTTATCTTCGCGCGCCTGGAAGCCATGGGTATCGCCACCACCATCAAGGCGGCCAAGAAGGAAGTCGAATCGGGCACGCCGGTGGTCTGGGACATTCTGGAAGAGGTGATCAAAGAGCATCCCGTGATGCTCAACCGTGCGCCCACGCTGCACCGCTTGGGCATCCAGGCGTTTGAGCCCATCCTGATCGAAGGCAAGGCGATTCAATTGCACCCGCTGGTGTGCTCGGCCTTTAACGCCGACTTTGACGGCGACCAAATGGCTGTCCACGTGCCTTTGTCGGTCGAAGCCCAGATGGAAGCGCGCACCTTGATGCTGGCCTCCAACAACGTGCTCTTTCCCGCTAACGGCGAGCCTTCCATCGTGCCTTCACAGGACGTGGTGCTGGGCTTGTACTACACCACCCGTGACCGTATCAACGCCAAAGGCGAAGGCCTGATTTTTGCCGACACCGGCGAAGTGCAGCGCGCTTTTGACGCGGGTGAAGTGGACCTGAACGCCCGCGTAAACGTGCGCCTGACCGAGTACGTCAAGGACAAAGAGAGCGGCGAATTTATCGCTAACACCAAAGTCTGGGAAACCACGGCCGGCCGTGCGCTGTTGTCCGAAATTTTACCCAAAGGCTTGCCTTTTTCGAACCTGAATAAGGCGCTCAAGAAAAAGGAAATCTCCAAGCTTATCAACGTGTCCTTCCGCAAGTGCGGCTTGAAAGAGACCGTGGTATTTGCTGACAAGCTGTTGCAAGCTGGTTTCCGTTTAGCGACACGCGCCGGTATCTCCATTTGCATCGACGACATGTTGGTGCCGCAGGAAAAGCACGAAATCATCCGTCGGGCGCAAACCGAAGTCAAAGAAATCGAGAAGCAGTATGTCTCCGGTTTGGTGACCTCTGGCGAGCGTTACAACAAAGTGGTGGACATCTGGGGTAAGTCGGGTGACGAAGTGTCCAAGGTGATGATGGCCAAGCTCTCCAAAGAGATGGTTACCGACCGCCATGGCAATCAAGTGCAGCAGGAGTCTTTTAACTCTATCTACATGATGGCCGACTCCGGTGCGCGCGGCTCTGCCGCCCAGATCCGTCAGGTGGCCGGTATGCGCGGTTTGATGGCCAAGCCCGATGGCTCCATCATCGAGACGCCGATTACCGCCAATTTCCGCGAAGGCTTGAATGTGTTGGAGTACTTTATCTCCACCCACGGTGCGCGTAAAGGCCTGGCCGACACCGCGCTGAAAACCGCCAACTCGGGCTACCTGACCCGCCGCCTGGTGGATGTGACGCAAGATTTGGTGGTAACCGAGCTCGATTGCGAAACCCACAACGGCTACTTGATGCGCGCCATCGTCGAAGGCGGTGAAGTCATCGAATCGCTGCGCGATCGCATATTGGGACGTACCGTGGCCGAAGACGTGCTACATCCGGAAAACCGCTCGGTGGTGGCTGCTGCCGGCGCGATGCTGGACGAAGACATCATCGAAGAGCTCGAAGCCTTTGGGGTAGATGAAGTCAAAGTGCGCACTGCTTTGACCTGCGAAACCCGTTTCGGTATTTGCGCCAGGTGCTATGGACGCGACCTAGGCCGTGGCGGCCTGATCAACCACGGCGAAGCTGTGGGCGTGATTGCGGCCCAGTCCATTGGCGAACCCGGCACGCAGCTGACGATGCGTACCTTCCATATTGGTGGCGCCGCGTCGCGTGCGGCTATCGCCTCGAGCGTGGAAGCCAAGTCCAGCGGCAATATCGGCTTTAACGCAACCATGCGTTATGTGACCAATAGCAAGAGCGAGTTGGTGGTAATTTCCCGCTCCGGCGAAATCGTGATCCAGGACGAGCATGGCCGTGAGCGTGAGCGCCACAAAGTGCCTTATGGCGCGGTACTCAGCGTCAAAGCGGACCAGGCGATCAAGGCGGGCGCAATTCTGGCCAACTGGGACCCCTTGACCCGCCCCATCATTACCGAGTTTGCTGGTCGTGCGCACTTCGAAAACGTGGAAGAGGGTCTGACGGTTGCCCGCCAAGTGGACGAGGTGACCGGCCTGTCAACGCTGGTGGTGATCGACCCCAAGCGCCGCGGTTCCGCAAAAATCGTGCGCCCGCAGGTCAAGCTGATTGACGCATCGGGCAAGGAAGTCAAAATTCCGGGTACCGACCATGCAGTAACCATCGGATTCCCAGTGGGTGCTTTGGTGCAGGTGCGTGACGGACAGGACGTGGGCCCCGGCGAAGTGTTGGCGCGTATCCCTATCGAAGGCCAGAAAACCCGTGACATTACCGGCGGTCTGCCGCGCGTGGCCGAGTTGTTTGAAGCCCGTTCGCCCAAAGACAAAGGCGTGCTGGCAGAAGCCACCGGCACCGTCTCCTTCGGCAAGGAAACCAAAGGCAAAGTGCGCTTGCAAATTACCGACCCGGAAGGCAAAGTCTGGGAAGAGCTGGTGCCCAAAGAGAAAAATATTCTGGTGCACGAAGGCCAGGTCGTAAACAAGGGCGAGTCCGTGGTGGACGGCCCGGCCGACCCGCAAGACATTCTGCGTCTGCTGGGCTCGGAGGAGCTGGCCCGCTACATCGTGGATGAGGTGCAGGATGTGTACCGATTGCAAGGCGTGAAGATCAACGACAAGCATATTGAAGTGATCGTGCGCCAGATGCTGCGCCGGGTGGTGGTCGAGGCGACGGGAGACTCTAACTACATCGGTGGCGAGCAGGTGGAGCGTTCGGAAATGCTCAACACCAACGACGCTTTGCGTGCCGAAGGCAAGATACCAGCGACCTTTAGCAACCTGCTGCTCGGTATTACCAAAGCCTCTTTGTCCACCGACAGCTTTATCAGCGCCGCGTCCTTCCAGGAAACTACGCGCGTGCTGACCGAAGCGGCCATCATGGGCAAGCGCGACGAATTGCGCGGCTTGAAGGAAAACGTCATCGTCGGTCGCTTGATCCCGGCCGGTACCGGTCTGGCCTACCACGAAGCGCGTTTGGTGCGTGAGCAAATGGACGACTCCGAACGCCGCGCGATTGCCGAAGCCGACGCTGCAGAGTTGGCTGACGCTACCGGCGAGACCGAGGCCGAATCGGCTGAGGGTAGCGCTGCCGAGTAAGCCTGCCAGCGCAGGTAGTACGTGCCCCACGCCTTTGTAACAAAAGGCCTGGGGCATTTTTCTGAAGGCTTGAACGCATGGGTGAGTCGGTTCTGCTGTGGCCTATGGTTGCGCTGCTGGCCTGTTGGCTGGTGGGTGTCCATGCGCGCCTCAAGCGTCTGCGCAGTGCCTGCTGGCTGGCGGTTGACAACTTGGACCGTGGTTTGCAATCCCTGTTGTTGGTGGCTAAACAGGCTTTAGATCGGCCGGATCCTGCCACCAAAGCCCATGAGGTGTTGACGGTGGCGGCCTTACAACTGTCGCTCAGCCTAAAGACCATGAAGAGCGCTAAGTTGATGACCGGGCGCGAGGACGAGACCCTTGCACTAAGCGCCCAATGGCTAGAAATATCGGGCGCATGGGAATTGTTTTGCGGTGTGCACCAGGACATCATTGAGGCCCAGGCTTTGCAGGAATTGCGCCGTGATTGGGATGAGGCGCACAACCACGCCTTGTTTGCCAAGACCACAGCCAACCAGGCCATGCAAGATTACAACGCCGCATTGGGCCAAGCGCCAGCATCCTGGGTGGCCGGACGCATGGGTTTTGTCCCGGCTACGCCTTTGTAGCTTGGCTATGCAAACCGCACCCGCTCCGCCGCTCTGGCAGCAACTCCAGGCCACTGCCAAACTACTACACCTGGTGCGCCAAGGGCAGTCTGGTACGGCAGCGATGGACACGGTGCCCGCGCCCTTGCGCGCCGGTGTGCAGGCCTTGGCATTTCATGCCTGGCGACAAATGGGCCGCGCTACCGCTTTGCGTGACTGTCTGGTGCAACGCCCCCCGCCCCCCGGAGCCGACGCCATGCTGTGCCTGGCCCTGGCGTTGATCTGGGACCCGAAACAAGCGCTGTATGACGAGTTCACCCTGGTCAATCAGGCGGTGGAGGCGCTCAAACGCGTGGCCTCGAGTCGCGCGCATGCCAATTTTGTCAACGCCTGTCTGCGCCGTTTTTTGCGCGAACGCGCGCAGCTGATTGCCGACACCGACGCTGATCCGCAGGCCTTATGGAACCATCCACTGTGGTGGGTGCAAAGGCTGCAGCGCGAGTACCCCGATCATTGGGAAGGCTTGCTCCAGGCCTCCAATACCCAAGCCCCCATGACTTTGCGCGTGAACCTACGCCGTTGCGCGGCGGCGGACTATTTGCAGCGCCTGCACGAAGCCGGTATGGGTGCTGTGGCCGCACAAGGCGCAGCCATCGTGCTGGACAAAGCCGTGCCAGTGGCGCGCCTGCCGGGCTTTGCGCAAGGCCTGGTGGCGGTGCAGGATGCGGCTGCGCAATGGGCGGCACCCTTGTTGTTACAGGGCCTGGGCGCCCGGCCGCGCATTTTGGACGCCTGCGCGGCGCCTGGCGGCAAGACCGCCCATTTGCTGGAACTGGCCGATGCCCAGGTCTTGGCTATCGACAAAGATGCCCATCGCCTGGAAAAAATCCATGCCAATTTGCAGCGCTTGGGCCTGCATGCCCAGGTGCGCCAGGGCGATGCCGCAAAGCCGCAAGCCTGGTGGGATGGTGTGCTGTTTGACGGCATCTTGCTCGATGCGCCTTGCACCGCCTCGGGTATCGTGCGCCGCCACCCGGATGTGCGATGGCTGCGCCGCGAGGAGGACATCGCCCAGCTGGCCACTGTGCAGGCGCAGATGCTGCGCGCGCTGTGGCCTTTGCTGCGACCCGGCGGCCGCATGGTGTACTGCACCTGTTCGATATTTAAGGCCGAAGGTCAAGAGCAGATAGAGGAATTTTTAGGCACCCAAGGCGATGCGCGGTCATTGCCTGCGCCCGGGCATTTATTGCCGCGCGGTGCGCCGCAAGGTCTGTACGACAATCTGGGGCATGAGCACGATGGTTTTTTCTACGCCCTATTGGAAAAGCGCCATGCTTAAGGCTTGGCCGCGCTTTTTATTGCTGGTCTGCTTGGCGATGGCCAGCGCAATAGCGCGCGCGCAGACGCAGGCCGAGGTAACGCTCTTGCGTGCCGAGCGCTCAGTCAATGAGGTGTTTTTATCTGCCAATGTGAACTTCGAACTGCCCGCCGTGGTCGAGGAAGCCTTGCTCAAGGGCGTGCCCATGTTTTTTTTGCTTGAAGCCGAGCTGTACCAGGACCGCTGGTACTGGTATGACAAGCGTATCGCCAGCGCGCAGCGCCAATTGCGTCTGGCCTACCAACCCTTGACGCGTCGCTGGCGGGTGAACCCGTCAGCCGGTGCGGGGGGCGACAACACGCAGGGCTTGTCATTAAACCAAAGCTTCGACACCTTGGCCGAGGCGCTTAGCTCGGTGCGGCAAGTGTCGCAGTGGAAAGTGGCCGACCTGTCAGAGACCGACCTGACCGCCAAAATAAAACTCCAATTTCGCTTCCGTTTAGATTTGTCGCAATTGCCGCGCCCCTTTCAAATCGGCGCTATCGGGCAGTCCGAGTGGGATATTCAGGGCCTGGCGCGTACCGCCTTGCGTGGTGAGGGAACCCGATGACCAGCGCTGACGCCGCCCTGGCGCAGACGGCGGGCGTGGCGGTGCGTCAACCGTCGGCACTGATGCGGCGCGTGACCGCCCTGGTCGCCCTCGCCATGGTTTTGATTGGCTTGCTCCTGCTCTACCTGCTGGCCAATGCGACCAATAGCGGCGAGATGTATGAGCAAAATTATGCGCAACTGTTCACCATCAATCTGGTGGTGGCTGGAGTGCTGGCGGTTCTGATTGCCTGGGCCGCCTGGCGGCTTTACCAGCGGGTGCGTCAGGGGCGCTTTGGCAGCCGCTTGCTGCTGAAAATAGCCACGATTTTTGCCCTGGTCGGAGTCGCCCCCGGTTTGTTGATTTATGTGGTGTCCCTCAACTTTGTGTCCCGGTCTATCGAGACTTGGTTTGACGTCAAGGTGGAAGGCGCCTTAGATGCAGGCTTGAACCTGGGCCGCGTCACACTCGATACTTTGAGCAACGATTTTGCATCCAAGGCGCGTGTAGCAGCGGATCAGTTATCTGAGAATCAACAAATGGTTCAGGAGAGCGCCTTGCTGCGCTTGATGGAGCAAATCGGCGCTAGCGACGCCGCGGTGTGGAGCGCCAGCGGTCAACTACTTGCTAGCGCCGGTTCCATCGGCATACAGCTCAGCCCGGACAAGCCCAGTAGCACCCAGTTGCGTGCAGCCAAGACGGAACGTTCGTACGCCTGGGTCGATGGTTTGGAGGACGCGGCCATGGGTAAAGCGGCCCGGCCCAGCATCAAAGCCTTGGTGCCCATTCCCAATGCCAGCCTGGGTCTGGCAAGTGAGCCGCGTTTTTTATTGGTGCAAAGAATTTTGCCGGCTAATTTCGTGGCCAATGCGCTGGCGGTCGACAGTGCAAACCGGGAATACCAAGAGCGCGCGCTGGGGCGCTCTGGGCTCAAGCGAATGTACATCGGCACCTTAACGCTGAGTTTGTTTCTGGCGGTATTTGGTGCCATTTTGCTGGCTATGGTCCTGGGCAATCAAATTGCCCGGCCCTTGCTGGTGCTCACAGAGGGTGTCAGCCAGGTGGCCGCAGGCGATTTAACGCCCAAATTGGCCTTGCAAAGCAACGATGAGCTTGGCGGATTGACGCGGGCGTTTGCGTCCATGACGCAGCAATTGGCCGACGCCAGACAGACAGTGCAAACCAGCATCGTCCAGCTCGATGCAGCGCGCGCGCGCTTGCAAACCATTTTGGATAACTTGACGTCAGGCGTCCTGGTGCTCAATGCGGCGGGAGTCGTGCGTTCGGTGAACCCCGGCGCCGCGCGCATCTTGCAGCAAGATGCAGCGCAACTCTTGGGTTCGCGCATTGCAGATTTGCCAGGCCTAGAAGCATTCGGCCAAGGCATCGCGCAGCAATTTGATGATTTTTTACAAGGCAGTAGCCAGGGCGGTAACGACCATTGGCAGCAATCGTTTGAGTTGGGAGTGGCCTCGGTGCCCGCCGGCTCAATGGCCGATCGATCGCGCATGCTGGTAGCCCGGGGCGCCATCTTGCCCGATGCCAGCCGTTTGGTTGTTTTTGACGACATTTCTGAAATCGTGTCGGCCCAGCGTGCGCGCGCTTGGGGTGAAGTGGCGCGCCGGCTAGCCCACGAGATTAAAAATCCGCTGACGCCGATTCAACTCTCGGCCGAACGCCTAGAGCGCAGGTTGACCGGCAAGCTCGAGGCGGCGGAGCAGCAGGTGCTGGCCAAGTCGGTGAAGACCATTGTTGAGCAGGTCGATGCGATGAAGCGTTTGGTCAATGATTTCAGAGACTATGCGCGCCTGCCGGCGGCGCAATTAGAGGCGGTCGATCTCAATGAATTGGTCGATGGGGTGTTGCATTTGTACGAGTCGTCGCCCATCCCTATCCGGCTGGAGCTTGAGGCGGGTATCCCTGCGGTCTTGGGCGATCCGCAGCAATTGCGCCAGGTATTGCACAATCTTCTGCAAAACGGCTTGGATGCGACGACGCTGAAGTTGGAAGAAGCGGTGCACAGCCCGCACAGTCTTGCAGCCGATACGACGGAACTGGTGGTACGCACCCAATTTACCGCCAGCTCCGGGCGCGTGCGGCTGGTTGTTCTGGACCATGGCGGCGGATTTCCCGAACATATTTTGAAACGCGCCTTCGAACCCTATGTCACCACCAAGCGCAGTGGTACCGGCCTGGGCCTGGCCGTGGTCAAGAAAATTGCCGACGATCATGGGGGCCGCATTGAGATTAGTAACCGGATGAGTGGTGCATCCGTACTTGGTGCCCAAGTCTCGTTATCATTAGGCTGCGTGGCAAACGTTAAACATTTGGAAAATACTATTTCGGGCCCAGCATAACCATGGCAAACATTTTGGTCGTTGATGATGAACACGGTATCCGGGATCTTCTCTCAGAGATTCTCAATGACGAGGGGCATGCGGTGGAGCTGGCCGAAAACGCAGCGCAGGCGCGTGCGGCGCGCTTGCGGGAGCGGCCGGACCTGGTTTTGCTGGATATCTGGATGCCTGACACCGATGGCGTGACCTTGCTCAAGGAGTGGGCCAGCACCGGCTTGCTCACCATGCCGGTGATCATGATGAGCGGGCATGCGACGATTGAAACTGCTGTAGAGGCCACCAAGATAGGTGCAATGGCTTTTCTGGAAAAGCCAGTGACCTTGCAAAAACTGCTCAATTCAGTAGAGCAAGGGCTGGCCAAGAGTTTTGCGCAACAGCGCGATCCCCGTCTGCTGCGCGCCATGCAGATGTCGCCACTTGGCGAGGCGGTGTCTGCTGCCGCCGACGAAAACCAGACTCCGCTGGCCAGTCAGGCCTTTGACCTGGATCGCCCTTTGCGCGAAGTCAAAGATGATTTTGAACGAGCCTACTTCCAGTTTCATCTGGCCAAAGAGTTGGGATCTATGACCCGGGTCGCCGATAAAACTGGGTTGGAGCGCACCCATCTCTACCGCAAGTTAAAGCAACTTGGCGTGGATGTCGTGCGCGGCAAGCGCAACACCGGCTAAACACCCAGGCGGCGTCGAAATCAGGCGCGCAAGGTACGCGAATGTGCGTGTACGGTTTCCACCAGTGCGGCCACATGTTCAGGCGGCGTGAATTGGTTGATCCCATGGCCCAGGTTGAAAATGAGGCTGGGCGCCACGCCGGGCCCCTGGTGTGCCGTGCCAAAACTGTCCAGCACGCGCTTGACCTCCTCGGTAATTTTTTCGGGTGGGGCAAACAGCACGAGTGGATCGATATTGCCTTGCAGCGCCTTGCCCGGTCCGTCCACGGCGCCACCAACGAGTGCGCGGGCCGTGCCCAGATGAGTAGTCCAATCCAAACCAAGTACTTCGCAATCGAGTTCGCCCATGGCTTTGAGCCAGGGCCCGCCGCCTTTGGTAAATACGATGCGCGGAATAATCTGCCCTTGTGGGCCTAGGCGCTGTAACTGGCTCAGCACCCGTGCGGTGTAGGCCAAGCTGAATTTTTGAAACGCGCCGTCGGCCAGCACGCCGCCCCAGCTATCGAAAACCATCACTGCCTGGGCGCCCGCCTGAATCTGGGCATTGAGATAGGCTGCTACCGCGTCCGCGTTGATGGCCAAGATACGGTGCATTAAATCGGGTCTGGCGTACATCATGGTTTTTACCAGCCGGTAATCATCCGAGCCCGCGCCTTCGACCATGTAGCAGGCCAGCGTCCAAGGACTGCCGGAAAACCCGATCAGCGGCACGCGGGAGAGGCCACTGGGCAGTGTTAAGGCTTTTCGAATGCTGCTTACGGCGTCAAATACATAGCGCAGTTTGTCCATATCGGGCACGCGCAGCCGGTCAACGGCCGCCTCGTCCGAGACACGGGAGGCAAACCGGGGCCCTTCACCTTGGGTAAAAGTCAAACCCAGGCCCATAGCATCCGGAATGGTGAGGATGTCACTAAACAGGATGGCGGCATCCAGCGCAAAGCGGTCCAGGGGTTGGAGCGTTACTTCGGTAGCGTAGTCCGGATTGGTAGCCAAGCCCATAAAACTCCCGGCTTTTTCTCGGGTGGCCCGGTATTCGGGCAGGTAGCGCCCGGCTTGGCGCATCAGCCACAGCGGGGTATAGGGCGTGCTCATCCGCAGGCAGGCGCGCAAAAAATGCGGGTTTTCTACAGGCGCTAAGGTGGCGTCAAGCGAGGGGTCGGTAAGCGGCAAAGCGGAGGTGTTCATGGCGGGAGAAGGTCTAAATGAATGATTTTGACCCATTTTGACAGCCTAATCGCCGCCAGGGCCAAGCCAAACGCCATCACTCTCTGCGCGCGCGGGCTCTTACGCACATTGCCTCCATTGCTTTAATCGCGTCAGCCGCCTAAATGTCAGCTAGCGCGGCCAACAATTCGTCCGTGCTCAGCAATTCAGACATTAGCACCGGTGTTTTTCCCGGACGCTGCAAAACATAAACCGGCACCCCGCTGCGGCCCAGTTGCTGCAATGCCTGGCTGATGGCGGCATCCCGCCTGGTCCAATCGGCCCGCAGTAACACCACCTTTTTTTCAGCAAATGCTTGCTGTACCTGCGGTTTGGACAAGACCTGTTGCTCGTTGTACTGGCAGGTGATGCACCAGGCGGCGGTGAAGTCAACAAACACAGGATGGCCGGAGGCTAATGCATCCTGCTCCGCCTGTACTGACCAATTGCCCCACACGTTCGACGCGGCACTGCCTTGCCCAGATACAGCAGTTGTGTTCGCTTGCGAGGCGATGCGCAAGGCAATGCTCCCGGTTAACACGAAAGCAATGAGCGCCACTGCGCCAAAGCCCAGTGCAGCACGGCCAGGCAAACGCAAAGCCCAGAAACACATAGTTAGGCACAAAAGTAGTGCCACCAGCATGGCGGCAATATCCAAGCCTGCCATACGCGCCAAGACCCATACCAGCCAAACGACTGTCGCCGCCATCGGGAAGACCATAAACCGGCGTAAATGCTCCATC
>CANNEW010000021.1 GCA_947503685.1 Comamonadaceae bacterium
ATGGGGCCCTTGTCCATCACCAGGATTTCATGGGCATCAACCACGGTGGACAGGCGGTGCGCAATCACCAGCGTGGTCTTGCTTTGTGCAATGCGTTGCAGCTCGGCTTGGATTGCGCGCTCATTGGCCGAATCCAGCGCACTGGTGGCTTCGTCAAACACCAGAATCGGCGGGTTTTTGAGTAGGGTGCGTGCAATCGCTACACGCTGTTTTTCACCGCCCGAGAGTTTGAGGCCGCGCTCGCCCACCATGGTGCCATAGCCGGCCGGGGTGCTGGCAATAAAGTCGTCGATATGCGCGGCGCGTGCAGCTTCCTGCACTTGCGCCAGCGTGCTGCCGGGGCGGCCATAGGCGATGTTGTATTCCACGGTGTCGTTAAACAGCACGGTGTCTTGCGGCACGATGCCGATGGCAGCGCGCAAACTGGTTTGCGTCAGGCTTTGAATATTTTGCCCGGCAATGTAAATGCTGCCTTGCTGCACATCGTAAAAACGGTAGAGCAAGCGCGCCAAGGTGCTTTTGCCCGAGCCCGAAGGCCCGACCACCGCCACGGTTTTGCCCGCCGGTATGTCAAAGCTGATGTCGTGCAGCAAGGGCCGCGCGGGGTCATAGGCAAAAAATACATGCGCAAAGCGGATGCTGGCCTGCAATTGGCCATTGGCGTCTTGCTCATGCAAGCGCACATCGCGGGCGTCGGGCGCGTCGGCAATTTCCTGCTCGCGTTCGAGCAGGGTGAACATTTTTTCTAGGTCTGTCAGGTTTTGTTTCAGTTCGCGGTAAATCGCACCCAGAAAATTAAGCGGTATGTAAATCTGGATCATGAAGGCATTGACCATGACCAGATCGCCCAGCGTCATACGGCCATCAACCACGCCCTGGGTGGCGCGCCAGAGCATGGCCACCAGACCGCTGGCAATAATGAGTTGCTGGCCGGCATTGAGCATGCTTAAGCTGCGCTGGCTTTGCAAGGCGGCACGGCGGTAGCGCTCCAGGTTTTCGTCATAGCGCCGGGCTTCGAATTCTTCGTTATTGAAGTATTTGACGGTCTCAAAGTTCAGCAGCGAGTCGATGGCGCGGCTGTGGGCCTTGGAGTCCAGCTCATTCATGCGCTTGCGAAACTCGGTGCGCCACTCGGTCATGCTGATGGTAAAGACGATGTAGAGCACCAAAGCGATGATGGTGATACCGGCAAACCAGACATCAAACTTGACCGCCAGCAGCGTCAGCACCAAGCCCACTTCGATCAGCGTGGGAATAATGCTGTACAGCGAATACGACACCAGGGAATGCACCGCCCGGGTGCCGCGCTCGATATCGCGCGTCATGCCGCCGGTCTGGCGCTCCAAGTGAAAGCGCAAGCTCAGAGAGTGCAAATGCCGGAACACCTGCAGCGAGATGCTGCGCGCGGCGCCCTCGGTGGCTTTGGCAAAGACCAGATCACGCAATTCGGCAAACAAGGTGGTGGACAGGCGCAGCGCAGCGTAGGCGATCAAGAGCGCCACCGGCACTACCAGCACCGCAGTGAGCTGGCCGGGCTGCAGCGTCAGGCTGTCCACCAGGTTTTTAAGCAGCAGGGGCACGCCCACATTGGCCACTTTGGCGCCCACCATCAGCGTCAGCGCCACCATAACCCGCCATTTGTAGAGCCACAAATAAGGGAAAAGGCGCTGCAAAGTGCTCCAGTCACCGGCCTGAGCCGCGGCGGCACTCAGGGTGGCGGGCGGGGTCTGGGAGCTGGAGGCGGGGCCGAAAGAGCGCATGGGTGACAATTCGAAGCGTTAACCCGAGATTGTGCCCATGTCCCACGCCACCCCCCCAAGTACCGCTTTGCCCACCGACCAGGAGCTGGTGCTCAAAGTGATTCCCATGCCGGGCGACTGCAATGCCAACGGCGATATCTTTGGCGGCTGGGTCATGGCCCAGGTGGATTTGGCCGGCTCGGTGCTGCCCGCGCGCTATACCCAGGGCCGCATGGCGACGGTGGCGGTCAACGAGTTCATCTTCAAGCAGCCGGTGCGCGTGGGCGACATCTTGTCTTTCTTTTCCAAAGTGGTGCGCATAGGCCGCACCTCCATTACGGTAAAGGTCGAAGTGTTCGCCGAGCGCTTTCGTAATCAGGGCAGTTACATCAAAGTTACCGAAGCCCTTGTCACCTATGTGGCTATCGACGACGCTGGAAAACCAAGGGAAATCCCCAAGGCCTGAGCGTCTGTCAGATGCGTTAGACCCTAGCGGGTGTCAATTTTTCGATTGAAATTGGTAGCAACCCTATCAAAGAAATTTCAAAACAGGGCTATAACCCTGGGTGGTTCAATCTAGGAGGCATGGTGCAGTTTTTTCAATTGTTGATCAGTGGTGTAGCCCAAGGCTGCATTTACGGGCTGATCGCACTCGGGTTTGTCCTGATTTACAAGGCTACCGAGACCGTTAGTTTTGCCCAGGGCGAGCTGATGATGCTGGGTGCTTTTGGTGGCCTGGTGGCGATGACGATGCTGGGCATGCCGTATTGGCTGGCCATCATTTCAGCCATTGTGGCCATGGCCTTGGTAGGCGCACTGATCGAAATGGCAGTGATCCGCCCTATTTTGGGGCAGCCGGCCTTTTCCATTGTGATGCTCACCATTGGCGTAGGCTATGTGGCGCGCGGCCTCATTACCATGATCCCAAATATCGGTACCGAAACGCAGGCCTTGCCCGTGCCCTACAAAGATGAAATTTGGAAAGTGGACGGCCTGATTTTGAACGTGGAGCACATGGTCGTAATTGCCGCCACGGGCGTCTTGTGTATTTTGTTGTTTGCCCTGTTTCGCTACAGCAAGCTGGGCATTGCCATGCAAGCCGCCTCGCAAAACCAGTTGGCGGCGTATTACATGGGCATTCCTGTCAAGCGCCTCAATAGCATCGCCTGGGCACTGGCAGCGGCGGTGGCCAGTATCGCGGGGCTTTTGCTAGCGCCCATTACCTTTGTGCATGCCAATATGGGCTTTATCGGCTTGAAAGCTTTTCCAGCGGCGGTGGTCGGTGGTTTTGGCAGCCTGCCCGGGGCGATTGTGGGTGGCCTGGTGATCGGCTTGGTGGAGGCCTTTTCGGGCTTTTACCTGCCCGACGGTTTCAAGGATACGGCAGCTTACATCGTGGTGCTGGTGATGCTGATGGTGCGGCCCAATGGCTTGTTCGGCGAAAAACTACGCAAAAAGGTCTGAACATGCGTTTTATTTTCAAAACCGAATACGCCCAGGACATTGGCCTGGCCAAGCACCAAGGTCACACCTTCTGGTACAGCACCTTGGTACTTCTGTTGCTGGGCGCGCCTTGGCTATTTACCGAGTACTGGCTGGCGCAACTCACTTTTGTGCTGATTTACAGCATCGCGGCCTTGGGCATCATGCTCTTGGCTGGCTTTACCGGCTTGTTTTCCCTGGGACACGCTGCCTTTTTGGGTGTGGGTGCCTACACGCAGGCGGTGCTGACGAATATGGGCGTACCCTTCCCGATAGCCCTGGCTTGCGCTGCCGGTTTGTCTGCGGCGGTGGGCTTGGTGGTGGGGCTGCCGGCGCTGCGCGTGAAAGGCATTTACCTGGGTATGGCAACGCTCGCCTTTGGCTTTATTGTGGAAGAGGTGCTCGCGCGCTGGGAGTCGGTAACCGGGGGCAATGCCGGTATCCACCTCAAAAAGCCCAACGTCTTTGGCTGGGTGTTGGAGACCGAAATCCAGTTTTATTTTCTGTGCCTGCTACTGACGATTCTGTCTACTCTGAGCATTCTCAATTTGCTGCGTTCGCCCACGGGCAGGGCTTTTGTGGCTATCCGCGATTCCGAAATCTCCGCGCAAAGCATGGGCATTCATCTGGCGCAGTACAAAACCATGTCCTTTGCCATTTCAGCCGCGCTGGCCGGTGTGGCCGGGGCTTTGTATGCGCATAAATTGCATTTCATTTCACCGGACCAGTTCAATATTTTGCAATCCATCGACTTGCTCTTGATGATTGTGATCGGCGGCCTAGGCTCGGTACATGGCGCATTTTTGGGTGCAATTTTCCTCATCACCATGCCCCAGCTGATTGCTATTTTCAAAGACTTTTTGCCTGCTGTGGTCGGTCAGGCGCCGGGCTTGCAGGGCGTGGTCTACGGCGCGGTGCTGATTGGCTTTGTGCTGTTTGAGCCCATGGGCTTATACGGGCGCTGGCTCAAGGTACGCACGTATTTTGAAATGTTCCCGTTCTACCGCAAAGGCATGTTCAAGCGGCAGAAATCCTTCCAGAAATCGGATCGCCTGAAATGACGGACTTTCTTTTATCGGCCCATGACTTGAGCGTGCGCTTTGGCGGCCTGCTGGCGGTCAACAAGGTGAGCTTTGATGTCAAAAAAGGCGAGGTCTTCACCCTCATTGGCCCTAATGGCGCAGGCAAAACGACGGTGTTTAACCTGATCAGCCGCATTTACACGCCCACCGAGGGCAGCATTGATTTTGTTGGACCCAAGGGTGTGGTCAAGCTCACCGAACAAGCCCCGCAGGACGTAGCTGCGCTGGGCATCGCCCGGACGTTTCAAAACATCGAGTTGTTTGAGCATGCTTCGGTGCTGCACAACTTGCTTATCGGGCGGCATACCCACCGCAAAACCAGTTTCTTGCAAGACATGTTTTTTACGGCCGCCACCCGCGAGGAAGAACAGCGTTCGCGCGAAAAAGTCGAAGAGGTGATCGATTTTCTGAGCCTGCAACATTACCGCGATACTTTTGTCGCCGGCCTGCCTTATGGCGTGCGCAAAGTGGTGGAGGTGGCTCGGGCGCTGTGCACTGAGCCCTCCCTCTTGTTGCTCGATGAGCCCTCGTCCGGCTTGAATGTGGAGGAGACCGACGACATGGCCTTCTGGATTCAGGACATCCAGCATGAATTGGGCATTACCGTGCTCATGGTGGAGCATGACATGCGCCTGGTATCCAAGGTCTCCGACCGGGTGCTGGCCATGAACCAGGGCGAGGTGCTGGCCATGGGTACGCCGCGCGAGGTGCAAAGCGATGCCGGTGTCATCGAGGCCTACCTGGGCTCCTTGGACGATGTGTCGTCCTTGCGGCGTGAATCGGCTGCAGGAGTCAGCGCATGAGCAGTATTCCACCTCCAGTCAGTGATTTGCCGGTGCTCAAGTTGCTCAACGTCGAAAGTGCTTACGGCCCGATCAAAGCCATTCGCGGCATCAGCCTGCAAGTGCGGCGCGGCGAAATCGGCGCGGTGCTGGGCTCTAATGGCGCGGGCAAAACCACGATTCTCAAAACCATCTCGGGCATCATCGATCCTCGCAAGGGCTCTATCGAATTCAAGGGCCAGGACATCACCGCCCAAGACCCTTCGCATATCGTGCAGCAAGGCCTGAGCCATGTACCCGAAGGTCGTGAGGTGTTCCCCCTGCTCAGCGTGCACGATAACCTGCTGATGGGCGCCTACACCCGCAGCGATAGCGACCAGGTGGCCCGCGATATGGAGACGGTGTACACCTACTTCCCGATTTTGAAAGAGCGCTGCTTGCAGGACGCCGGCCTGCTCTCGGGCGGGCAGCAACAGATGCTGGCTATTTCGCGCGCCCTCATGGCCAAGCCGGACCTCATGTTGCTGGACGAGCCCAGCCTGGGCCTGTCGCCCAAGTTGACCAAAGAGATTTTTGAAATCGTGGTGCGTATCAACCGCGAGCGCGGCACCACGATTTTGCTAGTCGAGCAAAACGCCAATATGGCGCTCAATGCCTCAGACTACGGCTATGTGCTGGAAAACGGCCGTATCGTGATGGAAGACACCTGCGCTCGCTTGCGCGAAAAAGAAGATATCAAGGAGTTCTACTTGGGGCTCAAGGAAGAAGGCGTGCGTGATGAGCGGCGCTGGAAAAAGAAAAAGACTTGGAGATGATGATGCCTAGCGCTGTTTCAACAACGTTTTACGGCCTTCGGGCCGCGCAGCTTTGCGCGGGAGGCTACCTATGAGCCGCTTATGGGACTTGGGTCATATTCAACCAGAAAACCGGGTGGTGCTGGAAGGCGACACCATGACCGCCTTGTTCTGGAACGCCGTCGCCCAGCGCGGCTCTGCTGTCTGGCTGCGCCAGAAACACCTGGGTCTGTGGCGTAGCTGGACCTGGAACCAAACCGCCACCGCAGTGGAAGAAATAAGCGCGGGCCTGCTGAGCCTAGGTTTTGCCAAAGGCGAGTGCGCCTCCATTCTTGCCAATACGGTGGTGGAGTGGGTCTGGGCTGATCTGGCGGTGCTTTCTGCCTGCGGCGTGTCCAATGGTATTTACCCCACCGACGCCAGCAGCCAGGTGCAGTACCTGAGTGAGGACTCGCGCACCACCATCTTGTTTGTCGAAGACGACGAGCAACTCGACAAAGCCTTGGAGGTACGCGCCCAGCTGCCGCTGCTGCGCAAAATTGTAGTTTTCGACATGGAGGGTTTGCGCACCCTGAAAGACCCCGGCGTCATTAGCCTGGATGCTTTGCGGGCCCTCGGGCGCGAACACCTTGCAGCGCACCCCCAAGCGGTGCGCGAGCGCGCCGCCCAGTGCCAGCCCGAAGACCTGGCCATTCTGGTCTATACCTCGGGCACCACCGGCAAGCCCAAGGGTGCCATGCATTTGCACCAAGGCCTAGTATTTACCGTTCACGGTTACAACACGCTGGTGGCGCAAACCATGGACGATGAGCGCATGTGCTTTTTACCCCTGTGCCATATCGCCGAGCGCATGGGCGGCGAGTATTCCTCGCTCTACACCGGCTCTAAACTCAATTTCGTCGAAAATCCTGAAACCATTCCCGAGAACGTGCGCGAAATTGCGCCCACGGTATTCACCGCCGTGCCACGGGTGTGGGAAAAGTTTTACTCCGGCGTGATGATTACGCTCAAGGAAGCCGGTTTTGTTCAGCAAGCGGTCTACGGATGGGGCATTGGTGTGGGTGGTCGTATCGCGGACAAGGTGCTGGCGGGCGAGTCCGTCAATGCCTGGCTGAAGGCGCAGTTTGTGCTTGCCCAGTGGCTGGTGCTCAATAACGTGCGCAAACTCATCGGCATCCATCGCGCCAAATACTTGGTTACCGGCGCTGCGCCTATTTCGCCTGAGCTGGTGCGCTGGTATTTGTCCCTGGGCGTGCCTATGCTGGAAGTCTGGGGTATGACCGAAACCTGTGGTGCGGCCACTGGCGTGCCGGCCACCCGCATGCGTCCTGGCTCGATCGGTCCGGCGGCTGGCTACAACGAGGTGCGTCTGGACCCAGAGACCAGCGAAATTCTGGTGCGCGGCAAGAACGTGTTTGCCGGCTATTTGAACCAGCCAGAGAAAACCGCGGAGACCCTAGACGCGGACGGCTGGTTGCATACCGGCGACGTGGGCGTGGTCGATGCCGAGGGCTATTTCCGCATTACTGACCGCATGAAGGACATCATCATCACGGCCGGCGGCAAAAATATCACGCCCTCCGAGCTGGAGAACGACTTGAAGTTCTCTCCCTATATCACCGATGCGGTGGTCATCGGTGACAAACGGCCTTACCTGACGGCCATCGTCATGATCGACCAGGAAAACGTCGAAAAATACGCCCAGGACCAGGATGTACCTTTCAGTAACTATGCCAGCCTGACGCGCTCGACGCAAGTCCAGACGCTGATCCAGGGAGAAATAGACCGGGTGAACAAAAAATTCGCCCGCGTCGAACAAATCAAAAAATTCTTCCTGCTCGAGACCCAGCTTGGCGCGGAAGACGAAGAACTCACCCCCACCATGAAGCTCAAACGTAAATTGGTGGAAAAGAAATACAACGCTAATATTGAGGCTATGTATGGCTGAGCCCGCCGGGTTCGGTAGCATTAAGAGATAACGATCTATAGGAGACCCAGCATGAAGACCACATTGTTTCCCTTTGCCGGCATCGCGCTAGTGCTTGCCGCATGCTTCGCCGCAGCGCCAGCGCTTGCCGCCGAGCAACAGGGCGTGAGCAAAAATGAAATCGTTATCGGCACCATCCAGGATCTGTCAGGCCCACTGGCCGGTTATGGCAAACAGTCGCGCAACGGCATGCAGCTGCGTATCGACGAGCTCAATGAGCAAGGCGCCATCCATGGCCGCAAACTCAAGCTGCTGGTTGAAGACTCTGGCTATGACCCCAAGCGGGCGGTACTGGCTGCGCAAAAGCTGGTGAACCAGGACAAAATTTTCATTATGGCCGGCCACTTGGGTACTGCGCAAAACAATGCGGCCATGCCGATTCAGTTTGAAAAGCAAATCGTCAACTTCATGCCCTTGACCGCTTCGCGCGACATGTATGACGCGCCCAACGAACTGAAGTACGCCTTGCTCAGCTCCTACTACGACCAGATGCGCATGGTGCTGCCAAAAATGGCCGCTGATAAAAACGTCAAAAAGATCTGCATCATTTACCAGGATGACGAATTCGGCCTAGAAGTGCTGCGCGGGGCAGAAGCCGGTTTGAAAACCGCGAACATGGAGCTCACCGAAAAAACCTCTTTCAAGCGCGGTGCTACCGACTTCTCAACCCAGGTCGCCAAGATGAAATCCGCGGGCTGCGAACTGGTGGTCTTGGGCACGATTATTCGCGAGACCATCGGCACCGTGGCCGAGTCGCGTAAAACCGGTTTCAACCCGATTTTCCTGGCCTCGATCGCAGCCTATACCGACCTGATCCACAAACTCGGCGGCAAAGCGATGGACGGTATTTATGCCACCAACGTCGTGCAAAACCCTTACCTGGACGAGGCATCGCAGCCGATCCGCTTCTGGGCCAATAAGTACAAAACCAAGTTCAACGAAGACCCTACGGTGTTTTCCGCTTACGGCTACATCATGGTCGACATCTTTATCCAGGCAGCGCAAAAAGCCGGCCCTAACCTCACCAGCGCCAGTTTTGTCAAAGCCATGAACAGCATGTCCACTCCCCCTGACTTCTTTGGCACACCGGCCTTGACTTACACCAACACTAAGCGCCTGGGCAGTGAGGCTGTGAAGCTTTCGCAGATTCAGGACGGCAAATGGCGGCCGCTTATGGAAATCAAATAACACTTTTTTTTGGTACACACGGTACGACGCTTATATTCATCCCCCAACCCTAGGAGAGCTTTATGACTGCATTTAAGTACATATTGAAAACCGGCTTGTGCCTCAGCGCATTGCTGGCATTGGGCGCCCACGCGCAACAACAAGGCGTCAGCAAAGACGAAATCGTAATCGGCACCATCCAGGACTTGTCCGGCCCCTTAGCCGGCTTTGGCAAGCAGGCGCGCTCTGGCATGCAGTTGGCAGTAGCCGAGATCAATGAGCAAGGCGGCATCAATGGTCGCAAGCTCAAACTGCTGGTAGAAGACAATGGTTACGACCCCAAAAAGTCGGTGCTGGCAGCGCAGAAGCTGGTGAACCAGGACAAAATTTTCATCATGGCGGGCCACCTCGGTACTGCACAAAATCTGGCAGCCATGCCGGTGCAGTTCGAAAAAAATGTAGTCAACTTTTTCCCGATCACTGCCGCGCGCGAAATGTACGAGCCGCTGGACCGCCTGAAGTACTCCTTCGCCGCCACCTACTATGACCAGATGCGGATTACCCTGCCGTCTTTGATTAAGGAAAAAGGCGCGAAAAAAGTCTGCACCATGTACCAGGACGATGACTTTGGTTTGGAGGTCTTGCGTGGCGGTGAGGCGGGCCTTAAATCCATGAATATGGAATTCACCGAAAAGACAAGTTACAAGCGCGGCGCTACCGACTTTTCGTCACAAATTTCCAAGCTGCAAGCCAGCGGCTGCGACATGGTGGTGCTGGGCACCATCATCCGTGAAACCATTGGCGCCATCGGAACCGCACGCAAACTCGGCTTCAATCCCGTATTTGTGGGCACGAGTGCGTCTTATACCGACCTGATTCACAAGATTGGCGGCAAAGCGATGGACGGTTTGTACGCCACCATGACAGTGCAAAACCCCTACCTCGATGAGGCCTCCCAGCCCATCCGCTTTTGGGCCACCAAATACAAAACCATGTTCAACGAGGACCCCACGGTGTTCTCGGTCTATGGCTACATCATCATCAACAGCTTTGCCGCAGCCGCTGCGAAGGCGGGTAAAAACCTGACTACTGATACTTTTATTAAGGCCATGGATGCCATGGTGATCGAGCCCGATATGTTCGGCGGCGCCAAAGCCACCTTTAGCGCTACCAAGCGCCTGGGTAGCGACGCCTCGCGTTTATCCCAGATTCAGGACGGCAAATGGAAGGTCGTCTCCGGCTACGTCAGCGCCGCCAGCGTGAAATAAGCATCCTCGTAGCGGGTTTCGGTTACCGCCACCGTCTGCTATTCGAAGCCGCCCGGCCCCTGGCCGTGCGGCTTTTTCCATTCCTAAAGCCCCAGGCCGCCCACAACTTGGCAGGCGCGCTACAGTTAGCCCATGGGCAAGTCACCACCACCTTTCAAAGCCGTCGCCGCAGACCCGCATGCGGTGCTGACGGGTTTTGCAGGTTTGAGTGCCAAGCTGGACTATTTGTCGGCCTCGGATGTGGAGCAAGTGCGCCAGGCCTACCGCTTTGCCGACGAGGCCCATTTGGGCCAGTTGCGCGGCAGCGGCGCCCCTTACATTACGCACCCGATAGCGGTGGCCGCCCAGTGCGCTAACTGGAAGCTCGATGCACCGGCCTTGATGGCCGCGCTCTTACACGACGCCATGGAAGACTGCGGCGTGACCAAGGTGGAGTTGATAGAGCGTTTTGGCTCGCCGGTGGCTGAATTGGTCGATGGCCTGACCAAGCTGGACAAACTCAGTTTCACCACGCGTGAAGAAAACCAGGCCGAGTCCTTTCGCAAAATGCTGCTGGCCATGGCGCGCGATGTGCGCGTCATCCTCATCAAGCTGGCCGACCGTACCCATAATATGCGCACCATGGGCGATATGCCACGGGCCAAATGGGGCCGTATCGCGCAAGAGACCCTGGACATTTACAGCCCGATTGCGCACCGCCTGGGCCTCAATGAAATTTACCGCGAGTTGCAGGAGCTCTCCTTTCGCTATTTGCTGCCCTGGCGCCATGCGGTACTGTCCAAAGCGGTTGCCAAAGCGCGCAGCCGCAGGCGCGATTTGCTGCAAAAAGTGCAGCGCGAAGTGGAAGCCACTTTTGCCGCCCACGGCATGTTGGTGCGCATCTCGGGCCGGGAAAAAGCGCTGTTTGCGATTTATCGCAAGATGCATGACAAGCACCTGAGCTTTGCCCAGGTCACTGATGTGTATGGTTTTCGCGTGCTGGTGCCAGAAATTACCGACTGCTACACCGCCTTGGGCCTGTTGCACCAGCTCTACAAACCGGTGCCCGGCAAATTCAAAGACCATATCGCGATCGCCAAAGTCAATGGCTACCAATCGTTGCACACCACATTGGTCGGCCCGGCCGGCATCAATGTGGAATTTCAGATGCGCACCGAGCCTATGCACTTGGTGGCCGAATCCGGCGTAGCCGCACACTGGCTGTACAAAGTTAACAAACCGCAGGACAGTGCGCAAGAGCGTCTGGGCGCGCAGTGGCTGCAGTCGCTGCTGGATATCCAGGACGAAACCCACGACGCCACCGAGTTCTGGGAACATGTGAAAGTCGATTTATTCCCAGACGCGGTCTATGTGTTCACGCCCAAAAGCCAGATCATGGCTATGCCGCGCGGCGCCACGGTGGTGGACTTTGCCTATGCCATCCATAGCAATGTGGGCGACCGCACCATGGCGGGGCGTATCAACGGTGAGCAAGTGCCTTTGCGTACCGAGCTGAAAAACGGCGACGTGGTAGAGGTGATTACCGCGCCCACCTCCACGCCTAACCCGGCCTGGCTGAGCTTTGTGCGCACTGGCCGGGCGCGCTCCAAAATCCGCCACCACCTCAAGACCATGCAGTTGACTGAGTCGGCCGACTTAGGCGCTAAATTGCTGTCGCAAGCCCTGCGCGCCGAAGGCATCGAGAGTGTGCCTGAAGGCGATGCTTACAAGTCGCTCTGGGACAAAGTCTTGCGCTTTACCGGCAGCAAAAACCGCAAAGAGCTGCTCACCGACATTGGCCTGGGTAAGCGCATCGCCAATATCGTGGCCAAGCGCATGGTGAATTTGCTGGCAGATGCTGGGCACAAGCCCGACGCCTTGCTGCTCACGCGCGAGCGTTTTGCTGCCGACAACGCGCACGGTATGGGCACGCTCACTCTCGATGGCAGCGAAAACGCCTCGGTGAAATACGCTTTGTGCTGCCGACCGATTCCCGGCGACAGCATCGTCGGTTACCTCGGTCGTGGCGAGGGTCTGGCGGTGCACGCGGCGGACTGCCCGGTCGCCAAGAAATTGAAGCACAAAGACGGCGAGCGCTTTATGGGCGTGGAATGGAGCGATGAGATCGAGCGCCCCTTTGAAACCGACCTGGCGCTCACCGTCATTGACGGGCGCGGCGTCATGGCCAAGGTTGCCTCGGTGCTGGCTGGTGCTGAGGCCGACATCGTGCACATCGAAATGGGCGAAGCCAATAGCGACGATGCCAAAGACATGCATTTTGTGATAGCGGTACGGGACCGCGCCCACCTGGACAGCATATTGACCAAGCTACAACGTTCTGCGGTGGTGATGCACGTCAAGCGCGGCAAGAAAACGGCCTGAGACTTTCTTCGTCCGTTGATCCAAAGTTTATTTAAGCGCAGTGCAAAGTTTTGCGCCGTGCGTCAAGCCGCTGAAGCTGCGTCCGGCGCCGGGTAGCGTACCTCTAGCACTTCAATTTCTGCCACGCGTCCGGGCATGGGCAGGCGCAATACATCACCTACACGGGCTTTGAGCAGGGTGCGTGCAATCGGGGAAATCCAGCTCACTTCACCGGCTGCGCTGTCGGCCTCGTCGATGCCGGTAATGGTGATGGTACGTTTGTTGTCCAGATCGTCCACATAGGTCACCGTGGCACCGAAAAAAATCTGTGCATTGCCATGGTGCAGGCTGGGCTCGGTAATCACCGCGATCTCCAGGCGGCGGGTTAAAAATCGGATACGCCGGTCGATCTCGCGCAAGCGCTTTTTGCCATAGAGGTAGTCACCGTTTTCCGAGCGATCACCATTGCTGGCTGCCCAGTGCACCACCTCCACCACTTTGGGCCGCTCCTGGTCGATTAAATGCAGCAACTCATCACGCAGGGTTTTGTAGCCGTGCGGCGTGATGTAGTTTTTGCCACCACCGGGCAGCGCCGCCAGCGGGACTTCGTCCTCGTCATCGGCGTCCTCGCTCTCTTTGGTAAAGGCTTTGCTCATGGCAGCGGGTGACAGTGGCCGCAGATGCTGCAGGCTTTTGGGACCCGATTTGGCGCTGCGCTTGCCAGCGCAGCGGGACAGTTGGATAGCGTGCGCAGGCGTTTCATAGAATGCACATTCTAAGAACGCAGCCATGTTCAGCTTTTTCAAAAAAAAACCTTCGCCCCCATCCGTCACCCCTGGTGATTTCGCTGCCGCCGCTGCCGTGCAGTTCCCGAGCGTTGCGGCTGCGACAACGGACGTGGCCGCCAGTAGCCCGCAGCGCCAAAGCTGGCTGGGCAAACTCAAAGCCGGTCTGGGTAAAACCGCTGCGGGTATCGCCTCGGTATTTGGCGGATCGCGCATCGATGAGGCTTTGTTTGAGGACCTGGAGAGCGCCTTGCTCATGGCCGACGCGGGAGTATCTGCCACGACGCATTTGATAAGCGAATTGCGCCGCCTAGCCAAAGACCACAAAGCTGAAACACCGGAACAACTCAAGGCCTTGCTGGTCGATGCCCTGGCCCGCTTGCTCCAACCTTTGGAGCGCAGCCTGGTCATCGGCCCCGAGCAGCCCACGGTGATGATGGTGGCCGGTGTCAATGGCGCGGGCAAGACTACCACCATCGGCAAGCTGACCCATCGCCTCGCGGACCAAGGCGCCACCGTGCTGCTGGCTGCAGCCGATACCTTTCGCGCTGCAGCGCGCGAGCAACTCACGGTGTGGGCCGAGCGCAATACCGTAGAGATCGTCAGCCAGGAGGGCGGCGACCCGGCAGCGGTCAGCTATGACGCGGTGTGCGCCGGTAAGGCGCGCAAAAAAGACGTGGTCTTGATTGATACCGCAGGCCGCTTGCCCACGCAATTGCACTTAATGCAAGAGCTAAAGAAAATGCAGCGCGTCGTCGCCAAGGCCGGTGTGGTTTCGGGCCTGGAGCATTGCCCGCGTGAAGTGCTGCTGGTCATCGACGGCAATACCGGCCAAAACGCCTTGGCCCAGGTGCGTGCGTTTGACGATGCCTTAGGCCTGACCGGCTTGATCATCACCAAGCTGGACGGCACGGCCAAGGGCGGTGTGCTCGCTGCGATTGCACGCGAACGCCCGATTCCTGTGTACTTTATCGGCGTGGGCGAAAAGCTCGAAGAGTTGGAAACCTTTAACGCCCGCGAATTCGCACAAGCTCTTTTGCAATAAGCCCCTGCGCCGTAGGCCGAAATAGCTGCTTTTCACCAGGCGGGCCGGCCCAGGCGCTTAGGCTTCACCTCCTATGCCATACCTCCTCCCACCCAACTCCTTCCCCATCCCACGGCGTCAGGCCCTCGTCCACATTGCAAGCCCTGCGTTGGCCGCTGTCGCACTATCACTACCAGCGGGCGCCGGCGCTGCGGGCCGCCCCTTGGCAGCGGACAGCGCCGCCTGGCGTGCTATCCAAGCACAGGCCAAAGGCCAAACCGTGTATTTCAATGCCTGGGCCGGTTCGCCCGCCATCAATGCTTACATTCAATGGGCAGCCGAGCAACTGGGCCAGCGCTACGACCTTCGCCTGGTGCATGTCAAGATCAGCGATGCCGTCGAGATGGTGCAGCGTGTGCGCAATGAAAAAGCGGCGGCCAAAAGCGATGGCACGGTGGATCTGGTGTGGATCAACGGCGAAAACTTCTTGGCCATGAAGCGCGAGGGCTTGCTCAAAGGTCCGTTTGCCGAGCAACTGCCTTCCTATGCCTGGGTGGACACCCAAGGCAAGCCCACCACGCGCATTGATTTTTCCGAGCCGGTCGATGGCATGGAAGCGCCTTGGGGCATGGCGCAATTGACGTTTATGGTCGATAGTGCTCGTGTGCCCCAAGCGCCGCGCAATCTGGCGGCCTGGCTGGCCTTTGCGCAAGCGCATCCGGGCCGTGTGACGTACCCCAGGCCGCCGGACTTTCATGGCACTAGCTGGCTCAAGCAAATATTGCTGGATCTCAACCCCGGCGCGCAGCGCCAGGCTTTGTACCAGCCCTTGACTAGCGCCGCCTTCGAGGCGCGCACAGCGGCCTTGTGGCGCACCCTCGATACCGTGCATCCGCACTTGTGGCGCAAAGGTCGCCAGTTCCCTCTGAGTGCGGGTGCTCAGCGCCAAATGATGGCCGACGGCGAATTGCTTTGGGCGCTGACTTTCAACCCCAATGAAGCAGCTACTGAAATTGCTGCAGGCCGCTTATCGGCAAGCACCATCAGCTACCAGTTTGACGGTGGCACTTTAGGCAACACGCACTTTCTGGCGATTGCGTTCAACACCCAGGCCTTTGCCGCAGCCCAGGTGACGGCGAACTTTTTGCTCAGCGCCCAAGCCCAGGCGCGCAAAGCCGACATTGCCCTCTGGGGCGATCCGACCGTGCTGGCGGTCGATAAGCTACCTGCGGCGCAGCGGGCCTGGTTCCAGTCGGCGACGCTGCCGGGCCAATTGCAGACTTTTGCCTCGGCGATTCCGGAGCCGCATGCCAGCTGGGTCGATGCCCTGGAAAAAGAATGGGCGCGGCGTTACGGCGGCTAGGCTAAGTCACCTTAGCGATAGCCATGGTGGTGCTTGTCGCGAAATACTTTGGCTTTGACATTGCACAGCACAAGTTTGCGGTGGCTGTCGCGCTGCAGGTGGGTATGGGCGTCTTTCAGCCGACCGGCAGCGAACTTTAAGGAGGAAATCACATGAAAACATTATTGAAACTGCTTGCCCTTGTGCTGGCACTGGGCCTGGCTTACCTCTTGCTGTGGCCGGTGCCTGTACAGCCGGTGGCCTGGGCCGCACCCCAAGCGCCGGGTTACCAGGGGCCGCATGCGGTCAACGACAAGTTGTCCCAGCTCACGCTGCTGGATTTGCAGGGGGAAGAGGGGCCTGAACACATCCTTATCGGTCCGGATGGCAAGCTCTACACCACGGTTGCCAGCGGCAAGATTTTGCGCATGGCGCAGGACGGCAGCGCCCAGGAAACCTTTGCCAGCACCGGTGGGCGCGTCTTGGGCTTTGACTTTGATGCCCAGGGCCAACTGGTGGCTGCCGACGCGGTCAAAGGACTTTTATCGATTAGCCAGGATGGCAAGATTACGGTGCTGACCGACAAGGTGGACGGCGACCCCATCCGCTACGCCGATGCGGTGGTGGTCGCCAAAAGCGGCAAGATGTATTTCAGCGACGCCTCCACCCGCTTTGCGCCGGCGCAGTGGGGTGGCACGTTTGAAGCCAGTATTTTGGACATCCTGGAGCAATCGGCCACCGGGCGTATTTTGGAATACGACCCGGCCACCCGCGCCACGCGCATCCTGGCGCAGGGTCTGAGTTTTGCAAATGGCGTGGCGCTCAGCCAGGATGAGGCCAGCTTGTTTGTCAATGAGACCGGCAAATACCGCGTTTGGAAACTGACTGTGGGTGCGCAAAAACTGCAACTTGGCGACGGCCCGCCACCGGCGGGTGCGCAAGTGCTGTTCGACAATCTGCCGGGCTACCCGGACAATTTGATGCGTGGGCGAGACGGGAAAATTTGGCTGGGCTTTGCCAAACCGCGCAACCCGATAATTGACGGCTTTGCCGATAAGCCCTGGCTGCGCGCGCTCACTTTGCGCCTGCCGCGCGCTTTGTGGCCTATCCCCAAGGCCTATGGCCATGTCATGGCCTTTACCGAAGACGGCAAAGTGGTGGCCGATATGCAAGACCCAACAGGCGCCTACCCCGAGTCCACTGGCGTGACTGAAACTGCCGACCGTTTGTACATCCAAAGCCTGCACGCCAAGGGCCTGGGCTGGCGCAAGCCCTAGGCCGTCATTGGGCTCCTGCGCGGCTGCGGATGGGCCGCGTACACTGCCCGCATGAATAGAAATTTGTGGCTGCTGGCCCTGTGCCAAGGGTTTTTACTCACCAATAACATCGCGTTTGTGGCGATCAACGGCCTGGTGGGCTTGCGCCTTGCGCCCATGGCCTGGATGGCCACGCTGCCGGTGATGGGCTATGTGCTGGGCTCGGCCCTTGCCACGCCGGTGGTGGCGTGGGTACAGGCGCGCTGGGGTAGGCGGATCGGTTTTCAGACCGGCTTGCTGGTCGCCTTGCTGTCCACGCTGTTGGCCGCCTGGGCTATAGACAGCCAGAGCTTTTGGGGCCTGGTGGGCGCCACTTTTATCGCCGGTTACTACAGTGCCAATGGGCAGCTCTACCGCTTTGCCGCCGCCGAGTTGGCGCTGCCCGAGGCGCGCGAGCGTGCGGTGTCCTGGGTGCTGGCCGCCGGCCTGTTCGGTGCAGTGGTCGGGCCGTATCTGGCGGTGCACTCGCAGCAAATTTGGCAGGTGCCTTTTGTCGGCGCCTATCTGGCGCTGGCGGCGGTGGCGCTGCTGTCTTTGCTGGTCATGGGTCGTATCGAGTTTGCACCCGAGCCCGCGCGGGTGGTGGGCGCAGGTGGCAAGGACACAGGCCGCAGCGTCTGGCAGCTATTGCGCGAGCCGGTGTTTTTTGTCGCCTGCATGGCCGCTGCGCTGGGCTATGGGGTGATGAATCTCTTGATGGCGGCCACGCCGCTGGCCATGCAGCAATGTGGCCTGGACTTTGGCGCGACCGCCATGGTTTTGCAATGGCATGTGATTGGCATGTTTGCGCCGGGCTTTTTTACCGGCGATTTCATCAAGCGCTGGGGCGCGCTACCGGTCATGGGGGTGGGCGTGCTGCTCAATGCCGCCTGTGTCGTGGTGGCGCTCAGCGGGGTGGACGTGCTGCAGTTCAGCGTGGCCTTGTTTTTATTGGGCGTAGGCTGGAATTTTTTGTTCACCGGCGGCACCAGCCTGTCTTTGCAGGCCTATGCGCCGCATGAAAAAGACCGGGCGCAGGCGGTCATCAACTTTGCGGTCTTCGCCGTGATGGCGCTCACCTCCTTTGCCTCTGGGGCCTTGGTGACCAC
>CANNEW010000022.1 GCA_947503685.1 Comamonadaceae bacterium
CCAGCGCATGCTGCAATTGCTGCGTGAGCAGCGTGTCACCGTGCTGTACGAAACCGTGGCCGCACTCACGCGCGATGATGTGGTGCTCTCCAGTGGTGCCCGTCTGGCCTGCGATGTGCCGATTCTGGTCTTGGCCCGCGCGGCGCCCGCCTGGTTGAGCCCTAGCGGCTTAGCTGTTCAGGGCGATGCCATGGCCACCGACGCCTTCGAGCGCAGCAGCAGCCACCCCGAGGTCTTTCACGTCTGGCAGGACAGCGAAGTGCTGGCCAATAATGTGCATGCCATGATGCAGTCAGAGCCCGCCAAGCTGCGCGCCCTTGCGCCACGCCGCTTGCAATTTTTATATGCCGGTGCCAGCCATGCGCTTTTGGCCTGGGGCGGACACTGCATGCAAGGCCGTGCGGTGGCATGGCTTAAGCAATTCTTAAAATCCTAGTTCGCATTTTTCACCCAGGGAGGCACTCGATGGATTCAATGCACAACCCGCTGCCGGAAAGTTTGGACATTCCCCAGCGCAAAGTCGATGCGCTTTTGCAGCACTATGGCTTAAGCCATACGCACCCGGTCAATGAAGTGATTCATTTTGTGGCGATTCCAGCCATCATGCTCAGCCTCAATGGTTTGCTGTTTGCGCTGCACCCCGCCTTGGTACTGGTGTTGATCGCAGGCAGCTTGGTTTATTACGCCCGTTTGTCTTGGCCATTCACGCTGTGTATGTTGCTGCTGTCTTCGCTGATGCTGGCCGTGGTGGACGCCATGAGCGTCGCTGGTATTTTGGTGCCAGCGAGCGTCGGGATTTTTGTGGTCGCCTGGATTTTTCAATTCATCGGCCACCACCTGGAGGGCAAAAAGCCCTCGTTCTTTGAGGATCTGCAGTACCTGCTGGTCGGGCCCTTGTTTGTATTGAGCAAGGCCTTTGAGCGCCTGAACGTGCGCTGGTAAGCCGGTGCTAGCTTCCACTGCGTGTGGGCCAAGGCCGGCGTTTTTCGTCATGCAGATTGTGCGCAACCAAGAGAGGCAACACCGATGGCACGGGTAGCCGTTGTAGGCGCGGGCTTTGTCGGGCTGTCATCGGCCTATTGGCTGATGCGCGACGGCCACCAGGTGAGTTTGTACGAGCCGCGTGGCGCAGCGGGCGGTGCCTCTTTTGGCAATGCCGGCACCTTTGCCAATTACGCCTGCATCCCGGTCAACAACCCCTCGGTGTTCCGCGATTTGCCGCGTTATTTGTTTTCATCGCAAAGTCCATTGCGGGTACGTTGGTCGCATCTGCATGCCCTGGCCCCCTGGCTTGCGCGCTTTATCTGGGCCTCCACCCCGGCGCGTTACAGCGCCACGGCAAGCGCCCTTTCGCATCTGCTGGCCCGCGCGCAAAGCGGCTACGACGCGATGTTGGCCCAGGCTGATCTACAGCGTTTCGTCCGGCCGCAGGAATGCCTGTATTTGTATTCCAGCGCTGCCGCTTTTGAAGGTGCACGCGAGACCCTGGCATTGCGCCGCCGTTTGGGCGTGGAAGCGGACATTTTGGAGGCGGAGGCCATCGCCCAGTTGGAGCCTCAGCTCAGCCCGATTTTTCATCGCGGCGCTTTGTTCAAAGGCTCCTGGCATTTAAGCGACCCCTCGGCCTTCTTGCATGCCTTGCTGGCCTATTTGCAAACCCAAGGCCTGGTAGTGCACCCGGTTGCTGTTACCGGAGTGCAAGCGGACGATCGGCAGGTACGCGTGCGTGGCCTGGACCATGACAGCGCCTACGATTACCTGGCCTTGTGCGCCGGTGTGCACTCCAAGGACTTGGCGGCGCAATGTGGCGACGATGTGCCCCTGCAAGCCGAGCGCGGTTACCACCTGATGTTTCCCGGCAGCAGCCCCTTGATTTCACGCCCGGTAGGTTGGGCAGAGCGCGGTTTTTACATGACCCCTATGGCCCAAGGCCTGCGCGTGGCGGGCACGGTGGAGTTGGCGGGCTTAGGCCAGGAAATGCACCCGGGCTTGCTCGATTTGCTGCACTTTGCCTCGCGCCGCGCCTTGCCTGCATTGGGTGCGCCGCAAGCGCCGTGGTTAGGTTTTCGGCCGACCTTGCCCGATGGGCTGCCGGTGCTGGGACGTTCGCGCAAAAGCGCGCGCGTGGTGTATGCCTTTGGCCACCAGCACATCGGGCTGACTTTGGGGGGCTTGAGCGGGAGTTTGGTAGCCGATATCGTGGGCGAGCGACCCACCGCCCTGAACCTGGATGCTTTTGCCGCCCAAAGGTTTTGATCCAGCGCAGCACAGCGATTTCCCACGCGGGGTGGCGCCGGTTACGCTATGGCCATGCAGAACAGGAACGCGCTCTCTACCAAATTGGTCACGATTGGCGCGGTATTGCTTTGCGTTGCGTTGTTGTCCATCGGTCTGACACTGCGGGTTACTTGGCAGCTCGAGGGCGGCGCTGCGGCGGTGAACGAGGCCGGGCGCATGCGCATGCAGATGTGGCGACTCAACAGCACTGCGCAGTCAAACCATTCGGAACAAGCGGTTGCCGCGCTGGTTGAGGAGTTCAGCAAAAGCCTTGCGCTTCTCAAGACCGGTGATCCAGGCAGACCGCTGTTCATGCCGATCAACGATGAGGTGGACGCCCGCTTTCGTAGCGTGCAGGCGCACTGGGCAAGCAATCAGGGCATCTGGCTGGGAAGCGCTTCACCCGACATCGATCAGGCGCTGCTTGCGACTTCCCAGACCGTGGCTGCGGTGGACAGTTTGGTTACCGCTATCGAACAGCAGTTATCGCGCCTGACCGCCATACTGAATCTGTTTCAGTTTTTCATGATGGCGCTGGCAATTGCTGGCGCAGTGGTCATGCTCTATACCGGCTACCAGTACGTTATCAATCCCCTGGGAAATTTGCAGCGGGCCTTGCACAGCATCCAAAATGGAAATTTCACCGCACGCATTGACGTGGATACGGATGATGAGTTTGGCCAAGTTGCCAGTGGCTTCAATGGAATGGCTTCTGAGCTGCAAGGCCTTTACGAAGGGCTGGAAACGCAGGTGAAGATCAAGACGCAACACATTGAGGCACAGCGGGCGCGGCTGGAATCCTTGTATGAAATTAGCGCTTTTTCTGCCAGTGCTGCAAGCATCGAAGAACTATCGCGTGGATTTGCCAAACGCGTTCGGGTGGTGGTCGCTGCTGATGCAGCGGTGATTCGTTGGTCAGATGAGGCCAATCAGCGCTACTTGATGCTTGCGTCCGATTGTTTCCCGCAGGACATGTTGGATTCGGAACGAAGTCTCTTAGCCGGTGCCTGTGCCTGTGGAAACCTCAAATCCGATGCGCGAACCCGTGTCATCCCGATTCTTGAACATCAAGATTCGCCGATGCGTGCGTGCGTGCGTGCGGGGTTTGTGAACGTAGTCAGCGTTCCTGTGCGCTTGCAGCAGCGCGTACTGGGGGAAATTGACTTGTTTTTTCGCAGCGATGTGCAACTGAGCCCGCAGGAGACGGATCTGCTCGATGCACTGGCCAGCCATTTGGCCAGTGGTTTGGAGAGCTTGCGTGCTGCCGCTTTGGAGCGCGAAGCGGCGGTGGGCGAGGAGCGTGCGCTGTTGGCGCGTGAGCTGCACGACTCCATTGCGCAGTCCCTGTCCTTTCTGAAAATTCAGGTTCAACTTCTGCGTACGGCATCGCGCAACGCACAGGCCGAAAATGTGAAAGTCGCCTTGGATGAACTGGACACAGGGCTGCGGGAAAGCATCAATGACGTGCGTGAGTTGCTGGTGCACTTTCGCACCCGAACCAACACGGTGGACATTGAGGCGGCGCTGCAGGAGACCTTGCAAAAGTTCAAGCACCAGACGGGCTTGCCTACGCAATTGCAGGTCAGCGGTGAGGGCTTGCCACTGCCAGCCGATGTGCAGGTGCAGGTTTTACACGTCATCCAAGAGGCGCTCTCCAACGTGCGCAAGCATTCGCAGGCCAAAGGGGTTTTTCTGGAAGTGTCCAAGGGCGCTGCGTGGCGTTTTGAGGTGCGTGACGATGGCTGCGGCTTCAGCGGCATGAGCCCGCAGGGGCAATCCACCCATGTCGGCATGCAGATCATGCGCGAGCGCGCCGCCCTCATTGGTGCCACGGTATCTGTGCAGTCAGCGCCGGGGCAGGGTAGCCGCGTCGTTCTGATCTTGCCGGCGCACCCCGTATCGGGTGTTAACGGCGGGGGCATGCATTTGGATGCCCAAGCGCTTGGTCGACTGGACGGCGCTGCGTAAGCATTGCGCCCGACAATGCAAGCCATGCACCCCATCCAATTGCTGGTCATTGACGACCACACGCTGTTTCGCCGCGGCCTCATTTCGCTCTTGTCACAAGATGGCCGCTTCGCCATTGCGGGTCAGGCTGGCGATATGGGAGAAGCCTTACGTTGCTGTCGCAAGGAGCGGCCCCAGGTGATCCTGCTGGACAACCATTTGCCGGGCGTGCGTGGGGTTGATGGCATTGGAGCGCTCAAGGACAGTTATCCGGGCGCCCGCATTTTGATGCTGACCGTGAGCGAGAGCGAGGCCGACCTGACCGCCGCCATGCTCGCCGGGGCGGACGGGTATCTGCTCAAAACAGTGGAGACCGAGCAGCTGTGCGACTCGATTGAAAAAGTACTCGGCGGTGAGTGTGTGATCAGCCCGGACATGATGACGAAATTCGTGGCTGCCTTTCGCGCCAAGGGCCCTGATCATGCAAGCGTGGCCACTGCGCTTGCCCTGGCGCCGAGCTTGCAGGACGCAGCGTTTGAATCACTTTCAGGCCGCGAACGCCAGATTCTGTGCATCATTGCGCGCGGCGACAGCAATAAGCTGATTGCGCGCGAGCTGGCGATTGCAGAGGCCACGGTCAAAGTGCATGTGCAGCACATCTTTCGTAAGCTCGCCCTCAGCTCCAGGGTGCAGGCGGCGCTATATGCTGCTGCACGCGGCATGGTTTGAGCCAGATCAAGCGTTAGTGGGTTTCTAAGCCCTCTACTACTTCAGAACTAGGGCAGCCACGGCTGCCCTAGTTCTTTGGAGTCCACGCACGCATTCTTTAGAAGGATATTCAACGCGCAGCGAAAGCCCGAAAGTCATGCCATCACAACAGGAGTGCGCATGCCTACCCAAATTCAGGATCCCAAAAGAGCCTGGTCGGTGCTGATTGTCAGCACGCTGGCCTTTACGGTCTGCTTCATGGTTTGGATGATGTTTGGCGTGATCGGTATTCCGATCAAGAAAATGCTCGATCTCAACGCTACCCAGTTCGGCCTGCTAACCGCTATGCCGGTTCTGACGGGTTCGCTGATTCGTGTACCGCTGGGCATCTGGACCGACCGGTATGGCGGTCGCATCGTGATGGCCTGCCTGATGGCGGCCACCGTGCCTGCCATCTGGATGATGGGCTATGCCACCGCCTACTGGCACTTTCTCACCATAGGCCTTTTCGTTGGTTTGGCCGGCGGTTCTTTTTCGGTGGGAACGCCTTATGTGGCACGCTGGTTCCCCAAGAGCCGCCAGGGTATGGCTATGGGTGTTTACGGCGCGGGCAACTCAGGCGCAGCGGTCAATAAATTTTTGGCACCGGTATTGCTGGTGGCCTTTGGCTGGGCTGCAGTACCCCATGTTTACGCCGCCATCATGCTGGGAACCTTGGTGCTGTTTTGGATGTTCAGCCACACCGATCCAAGCCACCAGGTGGCGAGCAATGTCAAATTCATGGACCAGTTGCAGGCCTTGAAGGACCCCAAAGTCATCAAGTACTGCCAGTACTACAGCATCGTGTTTGGCGGCTATGTGGCCATGTCTTTGTGGATGGTGCAGTACTACGTGGGCGAATTCGGTCTGGACATCCGCCTGGCCGCGCTGCTGGCCGCCTGCTTCTCGCTACCCGGGGGCGTGTTACGCGCCTTTGGAGGCATTCTTTCGGACAAATACGGCGCCCACGCGGTGACATGGTGGGTGCTATGGGTGAGCTGGATCTGCTTGTTCCTCTTGTCTTACCCGCAGACCGACTTCACGGTAATGACGGTGACCGGTCCGGCCACCTTTCACATCGGGCTGAATGTGTATTTTTTTACTGGTCTGATGTTTGTCCTGGGTATTGCCTGGGCCTTCGGCAAGGCCAGCGTCTTCAAGTACATCAGCGATGACTATACCGACAACATCGGAACCATCAGCGGCATCGTAGGCCTGGCCGGCGGTCTGGGCGGCTTTGTTCTGCCCGTCCTGTTTGGCGCGCTGATGGACCTCACTGGCGTGCGCTCCAGCGCTTTCATGCTGATGTACGGCGTGGTCTGGGTCTCGCTGATCTGGATGTATTGGACCGAGGTGCGCAGCCGTCCGGTCATGGGCCAGCACGCAGGCTTAGCTCCCTCGCAGGTCTGAATCTCTTTTCACCGAAAGCAAGCAATGAACACCAAGACACAAAGCGGCGCCGACCTGGCCGACTGGCGCCCGGAAGACGAGCAATTCTGGGAAAGTACCGGCAAGAAAATTGCCTACCGCAACCTTTGGATATCCGTGCCGGCGCTCTTGTGCGGCTTCGCCATCTGGGGCATGTGGGGCATTATCACGGTGCAGATGCTCAACCTGGGTTTCCCCTTCACCCAGGCCGAGTTGTTCTCGCTGACCGCGATTGCCGGCCTGGCCGGTGCCACCATGCGCATCCCAGCGTCTTTTTTGATTCGAGTGGCCGGTGGCCGCAACACCATCTTTTTGACCACAGCGATGCTGCTGGCGCCCGCCATGGGTACCGGCATCGTGTTGCAGCACCCGGAGTGGCCGCTCTGGACCTTTCAGTTGATGGCGCTGTGGTCAGGCGTGGGTGGCGGCAACTTTGCCAGCTCCATGTCCAACATCAGCACCTTCTTTCCTAAGCGCCTGCAGGGCACGGCGCTGGGCCTGAATGCCGGTCTAGGCAACTTTGGCGTGACCACCATGCAGATCGTGATTCCGCTGGTGATGACCATGAGCCTGTTCGGTGGCATGGGCGGTGAGGCCATGGTGCTGGTGAAAGACAGTGGCTGGATTCTGGGCAAGATTATGGCGGGCACCCCCACCTGGATTCAGAACGCCGGTTTTGCCTGGTTGCTGTCGCTGATTCCCTTATCGGTATTCGCTTGGTATGGGATGAACAACCTGAAGACGGTGACACCGGACAGCGGAGGCACATTTGCGGCCTTTCTGAAAATCATCTGGCTCTACACCCTGTCTTTTGTGCCTGCCGGTCTGGGCCTGTACCTATACCTTCCAGCGCCCACTGGGCTGGGCATCCTCAACATGTGGATTGCCATGCCGCTGATTGTGTTCAGCACTTTGATGATGATGCGCCTGGCCGCCTTTGGCGCGATGAAGGACAACATCGCCAAGCAGTTCGCTATCTTTAACAACAAGCACACCTGGTCGCTCACGCTGCTGTACATCGTCACCTTCGGTTCCTTCATTGGTTTTTCGATGGCACTGCCCTTGTCCATCACGGTGATCTTTGGCATCAGCCACCTGCCCGATGCCGCCGGTGTCATGCAGCACACCCTGAAAAATCCCAATGCCCCTTCGGCCTTGACCTATGCCTGGATTGGTCCGTTTGTGGGTGCCTTGGTGCGCCCCATCGGCGGCTGGATTTCCGACAAGATTGGCGGCTCCATCGTGACGCAGGCGATCTCGGCCGTGATGGTGTTGGCCTCGGTGGCGGTCGGCTATGTGATGTTGCTGGCCTACGGTTCGGCCACGCCCGAGCAGTACTTCATGCCTTTCATGGTGCTGTTTATCGTGTTGTTCACCGCCAGCGGTATCGGCAACGGTTCCACTTTTCGCACCATCGGCGTGATTTTTGACCGCACGCAGGCAGGGCCGGTCTTGGGTTGGACTTCGGCCATCGCCGCCTACGGTGCCTTTATTGCGCCGGTGGTGATTGGTTCGCAGATCAAGGCCGGCACCCCGCAGCTGGCGATGTACGGATTTGCATGTTTTTACGCCCTATGTCTGGTGTTGAACTGGTGGTTTTATCTGCGCAAGGGTGCAGAGATAAAGAACCCCTGAGCACACCCGTAAACCAGCACAACACTTTCAAAACGGAGTAAACAATGAGCCATTTTCTGGATCGCCTGAGCCACTTCCGGGCACCGAAGGAGAGTTTTTCCGACAGCCACGGCCGCACCACGGGTGAGGATCAGACCTGGGAAGACGCCTACCGCGACCGCTGGGCGCACGACAAAATCGTGCGCAGCACCCACGGCGTCAATTGCACGGGTTCTTGCTCTTGGAAGATCTACGTCAAGGGCGGCATTGTTACCTGGGAAACCCAGCAAACCGACTACCCGCGTACGCGTGCCGACCTGCCCAACCATGAGCCGCGTGGTTGCGCCCGCGGTGCCTCCTACTCCTGGTATTTGTACAGCGCCAATCGCGTCAAATACCCCATGATTCGGGCCCGCCTGCTGACGCAGTGGCGCGCTGCCCTGGCTGTTTTCAAAGACCCGGTCACGGCCTGGGCTGCAATGGTGGAAAACGACAGCGCCCGCAGCCAGTGGGTCAAGCAACGTGGCCTCGGTGGCTTTGTGCGCAGCAGCTGGGACGAGGTCAACGAGCTCATCGCCGCAGCCAACGTCTACACCGCCAAGAAGTGGGGCCCGGACCGGGTGATCGGCTTCTCGCCCATCCCCGCTATGTCGATGGTCAGTTATGCCGCGGGCAGCCGCTACCTCTCCCTCATTGGCGGCGTGTGCATGAGCTTTTACGACTGGTATTGCGATCTGCCGCCGGCCAGCCCGCAAGTCTGGGGAGAGCAGACCGACGTGCCTGAGTCAGCCGATTGGTACAACGCCAACTTCATCATCGCCTGGGGCTCCAACGTGCCACAAACGCGCACGCCCGATGCCCATTTCCTGACCGAGGTGCGCTACAAGGGCTGCAAGACCGTAGCCATCACGCCCGACTATGCAGAGGTCAGCAAGCTGGCCGACCTGTGGATGCACCCCAAACAAGGCACGGATGCGGCCGTGGCCATGGCCATGGGCCACGTAATTTTGAAAGAGTTTTACTTCGACAAGCGCAGTGCTTACTTTGATGACTACGTGCGCCGCTATACCGACATGCCCAACCTGGTGCAGTTGGAAGAGCGCAAGCTGCCCGACGGTCGCACGGTGCTGGTGCCCGGCGCCTACCTGCGCGCCAGCGACTTCAACGGCAAACTCGGCCAGGCCAACAACCCCGAGTGGAAGACCCTGGCCATCGACGAGAGCGACAAGATCGTGGTGCCCAATGGCAGCATCGGTTTTCGCTGGGGCGCAGAAGGCCGCGCTGACGTTGGTAAATGGAATCTGGAAGACAAGGAAGCGCGCAACGATTCCGCTATCAAACTCAAGCTCAGTTTGATGGAAGCATCTACCGGCGGTGTGGCTGCCGACTACGAAATCGGTGAAGTTGGCTTCCCCTATTTCGGCGGCATTGACACGCCCAACTTCAGCGCCAATAAACAGAGCGTAGCGGTGGACGACATCCTGGTGCGCAAGGTGCCGGTGCGTCGCATCCAACTGGGCAAAGCCGGGCAAGAGCGCACGGCGCTGATTGCCACGGTGTTTGACCTCACCGTGGCCAACTACGGGGTGGCCCGTGGCATTCCCGGTGAAAACGGCGCCCTCAGTTTTGATGACGATACGCCTTACACCCCCGCTTGGCAGGAAAAGATTACCGGCGTCAAGCGCGACCAGATCATCGCCGTGGCACGCCAGTTTGCTGATAACGCCGACAAGACCCAAGGCAAGTCCATGGTCATCATCGGTGCGGCAATGAACCATTGGTACCACAGCGATATGAATTACCGCGGCATCATCAATATGTTGATGATGTGCGGCTGCATCGGCAAGAGCGGCGGCGGCTGGGCGCACTACGTGGGACAAGAAAAACTGCGCCCGCAGACCGGCTGGACCGCGCTGGCCTTTGCGCTGGACTGGGTGCGCCCGCCACGGCAAATGAACAGCACCAGCTTCTTTTACGCGCACACCGACCAGTGGCGCTACGAAAAACTGGGTGTAGATGAAATTCTTTCGCCCCTGGCCGACAAGCGCAAATACGGTGGCAGCCTGATCGACTACAACGTGCGCGCCGAGCGCATGGGCTGGCTGCCCAGTGCACCCCAGTTGCAGACCAACCCCTTTCAAGTGGTCAAAGACGCCATGGCAGTGGGTATGGACCCTAAGGACTATGCGGTGAAGTCGCTACAGGACGGCAGCCTGAAGATGAGCTGCGAGGACCCGGACCATCCCGCCAACTGGCCACGCAATATGTTTGTCTGGCGCTCCAATCTGCTGGGTTCTTCCGGTAAAGGGCATGAATACTTCATGAAGCATTTGCTGGGCACCACCCACGGCGTGCAGGGCAAGGACCTGGGCGTGCAAGATGCCAAACCTGCCGAAGTGCAATGGCACAAGGAAGCACCGCAAGGCAAGCTGGACTTGCTGGTCACGCTGGACTTTCGCATGAGCACCACTTGCCTGTATTCCGACATCGTGCTGCCCACGGCTACGTGGTACGAGAAAAATGATCTCAATACCAGCGACATGCATCCCTTTATCCACCCGCTGTCCACTGCGGTGGACCCGGCATGGCAATCCAAGAGCGACTGGGACATTTACAAGGGATTTGCCCAGGCCTATAGCAAGGTCTGCGTCGGTCACCTGGGTGTAGAAAAGGAAGTGGTGTTGACCCCGCTGATGCACGACACCCCGGCCGAGCTGGCCCAGCCCTTTGACGTGAAAGATTGGAAACGTGGCGAGTGCGAGTTGATTCCAGGCAAGACGGCGCCCCAGATTGCGGTGATCGAGCGCGATTACCCCAATACCTTTAAGCGCTTCACCGCGCTGGGCCCGCTGATGGACAAGGTGGGCAATGGCGGCAAGGGCATTGGCTGGGACACCAAGACCGAGGTGCAACAACTGGCCGAACTTAACGGCAAAGTGCACACCGAAGGTGTCACCCAGGGCATGCCAAAAATCGAGAGCGACATTGACGCCTGCGAAGTGGTGCTGCAGCTGGCCCCCGAGACCAATGGCCATGTGGCTGTGAAAGCATGGCAAGCGCTGGGCAAGATCACCGGACGCGACCATACCCATTTAGCCATTCACCGCGAAGACGAAAAAATTCGCTTTCGCGATATCCAGGCCCAACCGCGCAAGATTATTTCCAGCCCGACGTGGAGCGGTATTGAATCGGAGACCGTGAGCTACAACGCCGGCTACACCAATGTGCACGAGCTGATCCCATGGCGCACCCTGACCGGCCGCCAGCACTTCTATTTGGATCACCCTTGGATGATCGCTTTCGGAGAAGGCCTGAGCAGTTACCGCCCGCCGGTAGACCTCAAGGCGGTGGCCGGCATCATCGACAGGAAGCCCAATGGCAACAAGGAAATTTCCTTGAACTTCATCACGCCGCACCAGAAGTGGGGTATCCACAGCACCTATACCGACAACCTGATGATGCTCACGCTCAATCGCGGTGGCCCGGTGATTTGGCTCAGCGAAGACGATGCCAAAGTGGCCGGCATTGAGGACAACGACTGGGTCGAGCTCTTCAATATCAACGGCGCTATTGCCGCCCGCGCCGTGGTCAGCCAGCGGGTGAATCCGGGCATGGTGATGATGTACCACGCGCAGGAAAAAATTATCAACACGCCTGGTGCAGAAATCACCGGAACCCGCGGCGGCATTCACAACTCGGTGACGCGCATCGTGACCAAACCCACGCACATGATTGGTGGCTACGCGCAGTTCAGCTATGGCTTTAACTACTACGGAACGATTGGCACCAACCGCGACGAGTTTGTGGTGGTGCGCAAGATGCGCAAGGTCGACTGGTTGGACGGCGAAGCGGCCCCGACCATCCAGGCATAAGCACCAAGGAGAAACACAATGAAAATACGCGCCCAAATCGCCATGGTGCTGAACCTGGACAAGTGCATTGGCTGCCACACCTGCTCGGTCACCTGCAAAAACGTCTGGACTTCTCGGCCCGGCATGGAATACGCCTGGTTCAACAACGTGGAAACCAAGCCCGGCATCGGCTACCCCAAAGAATGGGAAAACCAGGACAAATGGAACGGGGGTTGGGTTCGCAAGGCCGATGGCTCTATCGAGCCCAAGCAAGGCGGTAAGTGGAAGCTGCTGATGCGCATCTTCTCCAACCCCAATATGCCGCAGATTGACGACTACTACGAGCCCTACACCTTCGACTACGAGCACCTGCAGTCCGCACCCGAGGTCAAGCACGCACCAACGGCGCGTCCGCGCAGCCTGATCACCGGCAAACGCATGGAGAAAATCGTCTGGGGCCCGAACTGGGAAGAAATTTTGGGCGGTGAATTCAGCAAGCGCAGCAAGGACGCCAATCTGGCGAACTTCGACCAGGTGCAAAAGGACATGGTCGGCCAGTTTGAAAACACCTTCATGATGTACCTGCCGCGCCTGTGCGAGCACTGCCTGAATCCGGCCTGTGTCGCGTCGTGCCCGAGCGGCTCGATCTACAAACGCGAAGACGACGGCATCGTGCTGATCGACCAGGACAAGTGCCGCGGCTGGCGCATGTGCGTCTCGGGTTGCCCTTACAAGAAAATTTACTACAACTGGAAGAGCGGCAAGGCGGAAAAGTGCATCTTCTGCTACCCGCGCATTGAAGCGGGGCAACCCACGGTGTGCTCCGAGACCTGCGTGGGCCGCATCCGCTACCTGGGTGTGGTGCTGTATGACGCAGACCGGATTGCCCAGGCGGCCAGTGTGGTGGACGAGAAAGACCTGTACCAGGCGCAACTGGACATCTTCCTGGACCCCCACGACCCGAAGGTGATTGCCCAAGCGCGCCTGGATGGCATCCCTGAATCCTGGCTGATTGGCGCACGCAACAGCCCGGTTTACAAAATGGCGGTCGACTGGAAAGTGGCCCTGCCGCTGCACCCTGAGTACCGCACGCTGCCCATGGTCTGGTATGTGCCGCCGCTCTCTCCGATCAACTCGGCTGCCAACGCCGGCCACATTGGTATCAATGGCGAGATTCCAGACCTGGCACAAATGCGCATTCCGGTGCAGTACCTGGCCAACCTGCTAACTGCTGGCGACACCGTGCCCGTGGTGCGGGCCTTAGAGCGCATGCTGGCCATGCGCGCCTACCAGCGCAGCAAGCATGTGGACCAAGAGCAAAACCTCGCCGTTTTGGAACAGGTCGGCTTGACGGTGGCCCAGGTGGAGGAGATGTACCAAATCATGGCTATCGCCAACTACGAAGACCGCTTTGTGATTCCCAGCTCGCACCGCGAGTACGCCGAAAACGCTTTTGACCTGCGCGGCGGCTGTGGCTTTTCCTTTGGCAACGGTTGCTCGGAGGGGAGCTCCGAGACCAGTCTGTTTGGCGGTGCCAAACCACGCACCATTCCCATTAAGTCCTATGTTTAAGGTAAGAGCGCCATGAAAAACAACCGTTATTCCCTGCGTGCGCTCAGCGCATTGATGGGCTACCCAGATGCCCAATTACGCAGCCATCTGCCCGAGCTACTGCAGGCCATCGACAAAGAGGCAGTGATCCCTGCCGCGCGCCGCCAGGCGCTGCACGCTTTTGCAACCGAGCTTACGCGCCTGGACCCCATGGAAGTGGAGGCGCGCTATGTGGAAACCTTTGACCGGGGACGCGCCACCTCGCTGCACATGTTCGAGCATATCCACGGTGATTCGCGCGAGCGGGGCCCGGCCATGGTTGATCTGGTGCAGACCTACGAAAAGGCCGGCCTGATGATGTCCCCCGATGAGTTACCGGACCACTTGTGCGTGGTGCTGGAATTCGCCTCCACCCAGCCGCCTCCATTGGCAAGCGCGTTTCTGGGTGAGATGGCCCATATCCTGTCCGCCATCTTCAGTGCGCTGGTGCAAGGTGGCAGCCCCTATGCCACGCCGCTTGCCGCCGTGCTGGAACTGTGCGGGCAGCGCGTGCAGTCCGTGGCCATCGTCGCCGACGAGGCCATGGACGACCTCTGGCAGGAGCCCCAAGCCTTTGACGGCTGCAGCACCAAGGGCCAGTCCAAGCCGGGGCAAGCGCAGACGATCCACTTGGTTCGAAAAACTGCGGTGCCACTCCATCCGGCGACGGTTACCGCCGCTTCGGTTTTTGCCAAGGGCCAGACCGCACAAGAAGTCCAAGGAGCGCGCATATGACTTACCTTGACAACCTTTTGTTCGGTTACTACCCCTATATCTGCCTGAGCATTTTCCTGCTGGGTAGCCTGATGCGCTTTGACCGTGACCAGTACACCTGGAAGAGCGATTCTTCGCAGCTGCTGCGCGCGGGCCAGTTGCGTTGGGGCAGCAATCTGTTTCACGTCGGTGTTTTATTCCTCCTGGGCGGGCACACGTTTGGCATGTTGACGCCCCATTTTCTGTACGAACCCTTCATGAGTGCGGGCAGCAAGCAAATCATGGCCATGGTCTCGGGCGGCGCTTTCGGCATCCTGGGATTTATCGGCGTGAGCATGCTGCTGCAACGCCGACTGGGCGATGAGCGCATCCGCGTTAACTCCAAAACCAGTGACATCGTGCTGTTGGTCTTGCTATGGCTGCAACTGGCCTTGGGCCTGGCGACCATACCGCTGTCGGCCCAGCATCTGGACGGCAGCATGATGATGAAGCTAGCCGATTGGGCCCAGCACATCGTCACATTCCAAGCCGGTGCGCCGCAGTTGTTGAATGACGCTAGCTGGGTCTTCAAGCTGCATATGTTTTTGGGTATGTCGATCTTTTTGATCTTCCCCTTCACTCGCCTGGTGCATGTGTGGAGCGGCTTTGGCACCGTGGCCTATCTGGTGCGACCTTACCAACTGGTGCGCAGTCGGCGTCTGGGGATGGTCGAGCGTGAACCCCTAAGCCGCAACGCCCGCTAAGCGCCATAAACCCAAGGACACAGCATGAACACAACTTCCATGGTCAGCAAGGGGTGCGGTGGCGGCGCTTGCGGTTGTGGCTCCCAGGTGGCCTCGCTGGCCCCGGTCACGATCGCATCCATCAACGGCATCGCCCTGCATGGCCCGAACGCGCGGCCCGATGAAGAAAGCCTGCGCGAACAGGCCTTTACCGAGCTGCTGCGCCAGCAGGCGGTGCAGATGGGGCTTTTGCCCCGCGCAGCGGTGTTGGAGACACCAGCGCTTGGTGCATCCGAGCGTAGCGTGCTAGAGGCCATGGTGGATGCAGCGGTGCAAGTGCCTGCGCCCACCAAAGAGGAATGTCAGCGCTATTTTGCCGCCCGGAAAAATCAGTACCTGGTCGGCCAGGCGGTGCATTTGCGCCATATCTTGTTTGCGGTGACGCCAGGCGTGAACGTACAGTCACTCAGCGTGCATGCCGACAAGGCGCTCATTAGCCTGCTTGGCAAAAACGTTCCCATAGATTTGTTTGGCAAGCTGGCGGCGGAGCTTTCTAACTGCCCGAGCAGCACCCAAGGTGGCGACCTGGGCTGGCTTGGTCCGCAGGACTGTGCGCCCGAACTGGCCAGCATTTTGTTCTTTCAAGCGGAGGTGCCTGTGGGCCTGGGTGTTTTGCCGCGCCTGGTGCACACCCGCTTTGGTTTTCACATCATCGAGATACGCGAGCGGCGCGAGGGCAAGCCGCTCGATTTTGCGGACGTGCGCGAGCGTGTGGCGGCACAACTGGCCCTGCAATCGCGCGCCAAGGCATTGCACCAATACATGGGTTTACTGCTTGGACAGGCGCGGGTCGAAGGGATCACATTGAAGGCTTTCGACTCACCCCTGGTGCAGTGAGCAAGGCAATGCACGCGGTGCAATGAAAACATGCCGATCAATGCCATGCCCAGCGCGCTCTCGGAGCTTTTGCATTTGCGTCAGACCATCCTGCCCAAGCGGCTGATGGCGCCGGGCCCCGATGCCGAGCAACTCGCGCGCATCTTGGATGCGGCTGCGCATGCGCCGGACCATGGGCAACTGCTGCCCTGGCGTTTTGTGCTTATCGCCGATGCCGAGCGTGCAGCACTGGGACAGGCGTTTTCTGATGCACTGCTGGAGCGCGATCCCACCGCTTTGCCTGAACAACTGCAGCAAGCCCACGAAAAAGCACTGCGCGCGCCACTGCTCATGCTGCTGGTCGTGGAGGATGTGCGCGGTGACGAGCGAATCGGTTTATTGGAGCGGGTGGTGTCGGCGGGTTGCGCTGTGCAGAACATGCTCTTAATGGCCACGGCACAGGGGTTTGGATCTGCGCTAAGCAGTGGCAAGGCCTTGACCTCCTCCAGCCTGCGCGCACTGTTGGGTCTGCGCAGGCATGAACATGCCATCTGCTTTGTGAGTGTGGGAACCGCCCAGCGCGACAAGCCAGCACGTGAGCGGCCGCAAACCCACCAGTACGTGACTTATCTATCGACGAAGGCCTTATGAATATTGAAAATTTCTCCGATCTGTTGCTGGCGGCGCGCGCGCAGCCCTTGCAGCAGCATTTGCTGTTTGTGTTTGTCGACGCCGTGCTGGCCGATGATGCCAATGCGCAGCAGCGCGCCGGATTCGCCGCGGGACATGGGGGGACCCTGGTGCCCATCATGTGTGTGGACAAAAGTCCGCAAGCGTTGCCCTCTTTTGACGCCTTGGTGCAGGAGGCGGCGCAGTTCGGCCCTGCATGGCGTTTGGTATTTGCCGCCGCAATGGCAGGGACCAGCCACAGCGCGCCAGATGGCAAAGCAGTGGACTCGGCCTTGAAGACCATGGTGGCAGCGATTGAGCGGGGCGAGATCGCGGGCTATCTGGCTTTGGACCGAGAGGGCTTACCCGTCGTCCTCGCCTAATGCACGTCAGAGCTTGGGCTGTCTTCCAAAATGACCACTTTGATCCCCCTAAATAGCCCACGCAAGGGCGCAAAACCGCGGTTTGCCTTGTGGGATCTTGGGTTTCGCCCTTTCTATTTGCTGGCCAGCAGCTTTGCCGCGCTGTCCATAGGGGTTTGGGCACTGCAATTTAGCGGGCTTTTACCCAATGCCTATCTGCACGGTTCGATGTGGCATGCCCATGAAATGCTGTTCGGATTCACCTTGGCAGTTCTAACCGGTTTTCTATTGACAGCAGCACAGAACTGGTCGGGGCAGCCCACACCCAAAGGCCCCTACCTGGCCGCACTGGCGGCCTTGTGGGTGGCAGGTAGGGTATTGGTGCTCTCGCCGTGGGGCTGGCTGGCTGCGGCAGTGAATGTGGCCTTTCCACTGGCCCTTGCGACGGCATTGGCCATCCCGCTGTACCGAGCGCGTAACCGTCGGAACTATTTTTTCGTCGCCTTGCTGGTGATGATGGCATGGGCCCAGCTGCTGGTGCACCTGCATGGACTTGGGGTCATGCACATGCCGGGGTGGGCCGGGATTTTGCTAGGGCTCGATGGCATGCTGTTTGTAATTTGCGTCATGGCCGGGCGGGTGATCCCCATGTTTACCAACAACGCGATACCAGGCGCACAGGCGGTTCGCCAGCCCTGGGTTGAAAAAATTGCACTGGGTTTGGTTTTGCTCATTTTGGTCGCAGACGCATTGCAGGTGACGGGCGCATGGTTTGCGCTGCTGGCCCTGTTGACCATGCTGGCCCATCTGATGCGCCTTGGCTTGTGGCGGCCTTGGAAGACGTTCAAAACACCTTTGGTTTGGGTTCTGCATGCAGCCTATGCCTGGATTCCCCTGCACTTGGCTTTGCGTGCGATGGCGGCCATGGACTGGGTTTCGTCGTCGTTGGCTACCCATGCGCTGACCACCGGCGCCATTGGCGGCCTGGTTATTGGCATGATGACGCGCACCGCCTTGGGCCATACCGGAAGAAAGCTGATTGCAGGAAAGGCGGAGATCACTTGTTACGCCCTGGTGGCCGCGGCCGCGTGGGTGCGTGTCGCCGCCCCCTTAATCGACGCCTCGATACTCCCGGTTGCCGTTCTGGTTTCGGCACTGCTGTGGTCCGCTGGCTTTGCCATCTATACCTTGAAGTACTGGCGCATTCTCAGCTGGGACTGAATCGCTGGGCTAGCAGCTCATTGCGCTCCCGAACCGGGTTACTCCACCGTTACCGACTTCGCCAAATTACGCGGTTTATCTACATCGGTACCGCGTGCGCAGGCGGTGTGGTAGGCC
>CANNEW010000023.1 GCA_947503685.1 Comamonadaceae bacterium
TTAGAGATTTGCCCGGCCCGTCTGAAGATATAATTCTGGCTTGCGGTGGCTGTAGCTCAGTTGGTAGAGTCCAGGATTGTGATTCCTGTTGTCGTGGGTTCGAGCCCCATCAGTCACCCCATATAAATCAAGCGCTTAGCCCAGCCCTTACCGGTTGGGCTTTTTGCTTTTTGGTATTTACAGACTGTTTACAGACTGCGGAGTAGGGTTTTGCACTTTGCATCTGGCGAGACTGTCAAAGCAGTTAGCTCTGTTTTTTCTGATTGTGATGCCGGGGTCTTTGAAATTTCAGCCCATTCAGACCCCACCGTACCCCCACCCCCCTAAATTGGTTTGGGACTCCTGTGCCACCTATGCACTCAAATCTGCTCAAACTGACCCCGCAGAAGATTACTTTTTAAAAGGCGTACCATGGTTGCGATATTTCTTTAACCAATAGGGGTCTTGCATGCGCCAACAGTTCACCTTCATCGCTGTTCTTGCCTTACTGACCGCTTGTGGTGGAGGTGGAGGTGGAGGCGGTGGCGGCGACTCAACAGTTGCAACCTCTAGCGGTGTTTTTGTCAACTCTCCCACCAAAGGCATTAAATACTCCGCATCACCATCCGGCCTGACGGGTACGACGGACGAAAACGGCTCCTACAGCTACAAAGCTGGTGACACAGTCACTTTTTCACTTGACTTAGGTGCATCCACCGTCACCTTGGGATCCACCGCCAGTCCATCAGCAACCACCTCCATCCTCTCCCTAACCGTGCCCAACGGTGGAGACCCAGTCGCCGTGGCCCAAGTGCTGGAGACCTTGGATAAAAGTACAGCCGATGGAAAGATGGATGTCAGTGGCATCACACTCCCCGCGGGCAACACGATGACGGCAATCACAAATGCGCTTAGAACCACGGGCGTAACAACTGCTGACATTGCCGCAATTGCTACAGCCGTGCAAACTGTTTTGACCAATGCAAACAGCGGCACGCTGAAATACGGTTCAACAGGTGTCACTCAAAACGATGCACTGACCAATCTGTCCAAAAACTCAGCCAATCAATCTTTAGTAGAAACGAAAATTCAAAACTTGGCTTATGACGGAACATCAACACTTTTGAATGTTCAAGATAAGCCCGCTTTTACAAATTGGATTGTGAAAAGAGGGTCAACTGTTGAATTCACCAGCAGATTTGGAGTTGTGGCTTCTGCCGGTACGACCTATAGCTTTAAAAACATATACGATAAAACCGCGGATTTGCTGGTTGCCGGCACTTACGTTTTATCTGACGGCAATCGGACGGGCACTTGGGCAGATGGCGGTGGAAATAACAATACAGGTACGTTCGTGATGACTTCAGGTGATGCAAAGTCATTTGCCTTGAAGTACAGAAACACAGTGACCGGTGAAACGGGGGCCATTTCTGGAACCTATCTTCAGACGGTCACCATTAACGACGTGAAAGGCAAGAGCTTCACCATATTTAAAGGCTGCTCAAATGGCAGCGACAACACCGTGACGATCAGCAACACTGGGGTTGCCAGTGATACCTGTGGGTCTAATGTTAATGGGGCAACTTTCAGTGCAGGGCCATACACGAATACCCTTAAATTTGCGGAAACAAATGGCAACAGGCATTATTTGGGTATCACAAGATTGAACAAGGGTGTTGGAGCAGGCAACCTACCTACTGGAGCCTTAGGTACATTTATGGATGTTTCTAACACCAACTATCAAAAGCAAAATGATGCAATATCATTTAAAGTCAATTGATAGCTTCCAAATCTATGTTGATTGGTCCTTTTCACTCAGGGAGATTCATTGCTGAAATCAATGAAAAAATTCGAATGACCATCGAATGCGAACTTCGCCAAATTTATTATTCGGGCAAGCGTTGCTCGATCTCCCGCGGGGCACCGCATTGACGACGGCGACAACGAGCAAGCATGGCATCCTGGCTAAGCAGGCTGCCCGTTTGGCTGCGACTGGGTGGCTCCAACGATTGGGGTGCGAGGTGTAGGTTCTGCCTGGCGACAAACTTGACCGGCTCGGACAATTAGATGCATTGCGTTGCGCAAGAGCAACCGGAATGTAGCGGCTTTAACGCCGCGCTCGAGTGCAACTGTGGGTTCCGCGGGTCGAAATTTGAGTCGCGCCATAGGGGTTTATCCGGGGGGCTGGAAGGGCCGCTGTGCCTTGCTTTGACGCGTTTTCCCCCGTACAGTTGAGTGACCCCGCTATGAGACAGGCATCTCATACTGGGTTTCTATGGCGGAGCGGCAGCACTGGGCTGTTGTTAGCCAAACCAGTTTGAACTTAAAAAAAAAGCATCTATGCGATTGGCAAGTTGGAATTGGGGCGGACGTTCCCATGCGGGTTTGGTATCGCCGGACGGGCAGGAGCTTACGCCGCTGGCGGTGGCTGACGCGTCCCTTGGTGCGCTGCCCTTGGTTCAGTCGCTGGCCCGTGGTGACGCGCTGCCGCAAGCCAGTGGGCCGCGTTTACCTCTCAAAGCAGTACAGCTTCGCGCGCCGCTACCGCGCCCTTTGCGTGGTTTGTTTTGCGTGGGGCGAAATTACCGCGCCCATGCGGCTGAGTTGTCGGCCAGCGTGTTCAGCACCCACGACGCGGCCAAAGAGTCTTGGCCCATCGTCTTTGGCAAGGTGGCCGAGTGCGTGATTGGCCCGCAAGACGCGGTGCGCTTGCCCGGCAGCGCGGTATCGAGCCAGATTGACTATGAGTCTGAGTTGGCTGTGATTATTGGCAAGGGCGGCATCAATATCTCGCGTGGCAACGCCATGGACCATGTGTGCGGCTACACCATAGTCAACGATGTCACGGCGCGCGATGTGCAAATGCGCCACCAGCAATGGGATTTGGGTAAGAGCTTCGACACCTTTTGCCCGATGGGACCGTGGATAGTCACCCCCGACGAATGCGATGCACGCAACACCCGGGTGCGCGGTTGGGTCACCCCTAAGGGCGGCACTGCAGAGCTGCGCCAGGATGCCAGCACCAAAGACTTGATTTTCGACATCGAGACCTTGATTGAGACCTGCTCGCGCGGCATCACGCTCTACCCCGGCGACGTGATCGCTACCGGTACGCCCGCTGGTGTGGGTATGGGTATGAAGCCACCGCGCTGGCTGGGTGCGGGAGATGTGGTGCGTATCGAGATCGATGGCATTGGATTTATCGAGAACCGCTTCGAGTGAGCCTAGAGCTATGACCCTGCACCTAATTGATCGCATCGCGGCAGAAGACGAGGGGCAGGGGCCGCTGGTGGTCTGCGTGCATGGCCTGGGCGGCAGTGCCAATACTTTCACGCCGCTGATGCCAGCCTTAGCGCGCCACCGGGTGGTGCGTATTGAGTTGCCAGGCAGCGCCCGCTCTCACCGGGTGGAAGGGGCTTTGTCGATTCAAGGTTTTGTTGACGCGCTGGTGCGGGTTTGCGCGCGGTTGGGGCTTGAGTCGGCGCATTGGCTGGGCCATTCGCTGGGCACCATCGTGTGCCAGCACTTTGCTGTGCAGCAGGCTAAGGCGGTCAAGAGCCTGACGCTGTTTGGCCCGCTGATGGCGCCGCCCGAGGCGGCCCGCACGGCTGTTGCTGCGCGTGCGCTCAAGGCTCGAAATGAAGGGATGGTTGGCATGCACGAGATTGCACAGGCGCTGGTGCAAAGCGGGTTGTCCAACGACACGCGCCAGCGTCTGCCGCTAGCGGTGGCCTATGTGCGCGAGAGCCTGATGCGCCAAGACCCGCTTGGCTATGCCCGCACCTGCGAGGCGCTGGCAGCGGCGCAAGCCGCCCCCGTAGAGAACATCACTGCACCCGTGCTGTTGCTCACCGGCGACGAAGACACGGTCAGCCCGCCCCAGGCGGTGCGCAGTCTTTGCGATCGGCTGCACGCAGCAAAGTCGCGTCGCGTGGTGGTGCTGCCACGCTGCGGCCACTGGGCGCCAGTGGAGCGGCCCGAGGAATGTCAGCGCGAAGTGCGCGAATTTTTATCTGCGCAGTAGAGGACTAGAGCATGGCTGATGTGATGTTTACCAATGTGCGCGTGTTCGACGGTGGTGGTGAGACGCCATTTACCGGCGATGTGCTGGTGCAAGGCAACAAAATTTCGCGCGTGGTGAAGACTGGTTTCGGCCAGCGATCGGCCCCGGTGATGGGCGCGCAAGTCATCGACGGCGCGGGCGCGTTCTTGATGCCCGGCATGGTGGAGGCGCACACGCATTTTTCCTGGAACGACCAGCCTACGCTCGAATCTATTCAACGCATGCCGCCCGAAGAACACATTCTGTGGTGCGCCGAAGTAGCCAAGCGCTATCTCGACATGGGTTGGACCAGTTGCGTAGGGGCCGCTGCGGCCAAGCCCCGGCTCGATGTGGTGACCCGAAACGCCATCAACGATGGCACCATCATCGGCCCGCGTTACCTTGCGGCCAGCCAAGAAATCACCTTGCCCGGAGGCTTGGGCGACACCACCGCGCCGCATCTGCCGCAACATGAATTTGCCTTTGGTGCCATCGTCAGCGGCCCGCACGAGATGCGCCGCTGCGTGCGCATGTTTGCCAAGTATGGGGTTGACTCCATCAAGATCAATCTCTCGGGCGAGTCCATCACCGGCATGTCCAGCGAGATGAGTCAGTTCACCACCGAAGAAGTCACAGTGTGTGTGCAAGAAGCCAAGGCCTGGGGTAAGCGGGTGGCGGCCCACGCGCGCTCTACCTGGTCTATCAAAGAATGCGTGCGACAAGGCATTGAGGTGATCTACCACGCCAGCTTTGCCGACGAAGAAGCGCTCGACATGTTGGAGGCCAGGAAGATGGAGCACCATGTGGCCCCTGGCTTGGCCTGGCTCATCAACACCTGCCACCATGCCAGCGCTTGGGGCTTGACGCCGGAAGTCACCAAGAAGATGGGCTACCACCGTGAGCTAGATGCCGCGATTGAGTCCATGCGCAAGATGCGCAAGCGGGGCATTCGCATCTTGCCGGGCGGCGACTATGGATTCGCCTGGACGCCGCACGGCACCAATGCCAAAGACCTTGAATACTTCGTCAAATATGTTGGCATGAGCACCATGGAAGCGCTGCTCAGTGCCACCGCCTGGGGCGGACCGATGATGAAGATGGGCAAGACCATTGGCTATATTCGCGAAGGCTGCTTGGCCGATTTGTTGTTGATTGATGGCGACCCGCTGGCCGACATCACCGTGTTGCAAGACAAAGCGCGCATTCTGGCCGTGATGAAGGACGGCTTCTTTCACCGCGCGCCGCCAGTGCGCAGCGCGCGTGCCACCCGCTGGACCCAGTAACTGTAGCCAAGGAGTCAACCCATGGACACTTTATTCACCAACGTCCGCATCCTCGACGGCAGCGGACAAAATCCCTACCCAGGCAGCGTGTTGGTGCAGGGAAAGCGCATAGCCCGAGTGGGTCGGACCAACGCGCCCATCACCCCAGGTGGTGCGATGGTGATAGACGCAGCAGGCGCCACGCTGATGCCTGGCATGTGCGAGGCGCACACGCATTTTTCTTGGAATAACTCCGCCACTTTGTCGGGCATTCAGCAAATGCCGCTGGAAGAGCACGTGCTGTGGTGTGCCAAGGTAGCCAAGCAATACTTGGATGCTGGTTGGACATCATGTGTGGGCGCGGCCTGCGCCAAGCCGCGCCTTGATGTGGTGATTCGCAATGCCATCAACAGCGGCCAAATTCCCGGCCCGCGCTACCTAGCTGCCAGCCAAGAAATTACCGTGGCCGGTTCCTTGGGCGACGAAACGCTGCCGCATTTGCCCTTCCCCGAATACAGCTTTGGCGTGAATGTCAGCGGTGCTGAGGAAATGCGCAAGGCTGTGCGCATGTTCCTCAAATACGGGGTGGATTCGATCAAGCTCAATTTGTCCGGCGACAACTTCACGCCCGACTCGCCTGCCCAATCCAATTGGATGACCGATGCCGAAGTAGCCGCCGCGATGCAAGAGGTGCGTATGCGCGGTAAGCGCGGCACCGCGCACGCGCGCTCGGCTGAGAGCGTCAAACAGGCCTTGCGCCACGGCATTGACGTGATCTACCACGCCAGTTTTAGCGACACCGAAACGCTTGACATGCTCGAAGCGGCCAAAGACAGAGTCTTTGTCGCGCCCGGTATTGCCATCATCTACGCCATGCTCAATGAGGCAGAGGCTTACGGCATCACCCGTTCCAGCGCCAGCGCTGCGGGCTATCAAATTGAATGGGAGGCGGCGCTGGAGTCGCTCTCCAAAATGCACAAACGCGGGGTGCGCGTATTGCCCGGCGGTGACTACGGATTTGCATTCACGCCGCATGGACAGAACTCACGCGATCTGGAATTTTTTGTCAAGTACTTGGGCTTTACGCCTATGGAGGCCATCCAATCGGCCACGCTTTACGGCGGCCAAATCATGATGCTCGAGCACGAACTGGGGCTTATTAAAGAAGGCTTCCTGGCCGACTTGCTGCTAGTCGATGGCGACCCGCTGGCCAACCTTTCTATCCTGCGCGACCCTAAGCGCATATTGGCCGTGATGAAGGACGGCGAGTTTGCCAAGAAGGCCGACATCGCTGCGCAACGCTCATGGGGCATTGCTGCATGAAGTTAAGCCGGGGTCAGCTTGCCGCTTGGATTTTGATTGGCGGCCCGATTGCCGTACTTTCGCTATGGGCGGTGTTTGACAACCCGCGCCTGTACTTTGTCACCCTGCTCAATAGCCTCACTCTGGCCTCGCTCTACTTCATTGTGGCGAGCGGCTTTACCCTGGTGTTTGGCTTGATGCGCAATGTCAATCTGGCGCACGGCACGCTGTACTTGCTGGGCGGCTATGTGGGCTATGTGGTGGCGGACAAAACTGGCTGGTGGGTGATTGCGTTGGCGGCGGGTTTTCTCGCAGCCGCCATTGGTGGCTTTTTGATGCAGTGGCTGGTGTTGCGCCACATGCAGGGTGAGGAGTTGCGCCAGACCATGGTGACTATTGGCATCTCCATCATCGGCGCGGACATCTTGCTGTGGATTTTCACCGGGCAGGTTTATCAGATGGAGGCACCCGAGTGGTTGCAGGGTCCCATTCGCGGCATACCGTTGATCAACGCCTATTCGGCCTACCGATTGAGCTTGCTCGGCTTTGGTCTTGCTATTGGCCTGGGCCTGTGGTGGCTGCTCAGCCGCACCCGTGTGGGCATGATGATTCGCGCCGGGGTGGATGACCGCAATATGCTGGCGGCATCAGGCGTCAATGTGCAGCGTCTGTTTGCCATTACCTTTGCCTTGGGCGCGGGCCTTGCGGGCTTTGGCGGCGTGATCGGTGCCGTGGAGTTGTCTATGGTGCCGGGAGAGGACAGGCGCTTGCTGCTGGTCTCGCTGATCGTGGTGATTGTCGGTGGCATGGGAAGCGTGCTTGGCGCTGCCATCGGTGCAGCCATCTTGGGTCTGGCGGAGACTTATGGACTTGCCTACGCGCCCACCTACAGCGTGGTGTTCACCTTTCTTGTGCTGATCGGCGTGCTGGCGTTTAGACCGCGCGGGATTATGGGGAGGCCGGCATGAGAGAGCGCCGGACTGCCCCAAGCGAGCGAGCGCCCTGTCGGGGGGCAGCGAAGGACACGCAGTGCCGGGCGTGGGGGTCTGTGCTGTGAGTGCAGCGCAATGGCGGCGGGCCATGAAGTCAGGTGGCGGCACGCTAGGCACAACGCTGCCGCACCGCGCACTCGCGTTGCCCACCGAACCCGACCCCTATGCCGACAGCAATGCCCCTGGCTGGCTCAAATTTCTCTGGCGCAATCTGTCACCGCGCCACGTGTTTATCGGCCTTTTCCTGCTGGTGTTCCCTTTCATCGCCACGCCATTCTTTACCTTTCAGGTAGCCACCCAGTCGCTGGTGCTGGGTATGGTTGCGCTGAGCTTGAGCTTTTTGGCGGGCTTTGGCGGCATGGTGTCGCTGGCGCAGATGACCGTAGCTGGCATTGCTGGTTACGCGCTGGCGGTACTGGGCCACAGCAGCAGCCCCGAGATCAGCTTGGCCTGGGTCTGGTGGGTGGCGGTGCCGTTTGCGATTGTGATTGCCGTGGCGTGCGCGGCGCTGATTGGCTGGCTGTCGGTGCGCACCGAGGGCATCTACACCATCATGATTACGCTGGCCATTGGCGTGGCGTTTTACTACTTGGTGCTGCAAAACTACAGTATCTTCAATGGCTTTCAGGGCCTGCGCGAGCTAAAGCCGCCTACGGTGTTTGGTGTCTATTGGCGCGACCCGTTGCCATTTTATTTTCTGTGCCTGTTTTGGGCACTGGCCAGTTATTTTTTGGTACGCTATATCGTGAGCGCGCCCTTTGGTATTGCCTTGCAAGGCATACGCGACAACCCACGGCGCATGGAGGCGCTGGGCTTTAATGTGGTGGCGCATCGCGTTGCGGCCTACACGCTGTCGGGGTTGATAGCAGCCATGGCGGGCATCTTGCTCGCTTGGTACAACGCCCTGATGTCGCCGGGATCGGTGGGCGCCGGTTGGCAAATCAATATTCTGGTGATTGCTGTGCTGGGTGGCGTGGGTCACCCCATAGGAGCCTTCATCGGGGCCATTATTTTTGTGCTGCTGCAAACCTTTGCTGTGGACATGATTGACCGCGAGCGCTTTAACTTGGTAATTGGTTCCGTGTTTTTGGCAATCGTGCTTTTTTCCCCCGACGGCCTGTTAGGACTGTGGGCGAAGCTCAGGCTTCGCTTTGGTGCGAACCAGGCCATTACTTCAACCACTAGGAGACAAGCGTGAAATCGACTAAGAAAATTTGGGTACGTTCTATCATGGGTGCAGCAGCAGCCGCCGCACTCGTGGGTTCAGTTTGGGCACAACAGGGGCCAGTAAAAATCGGCTTGCTCGCCACCTTGGAGGGGCCGTTTGCAGCCGGTGGCGCTGACGGCATGCGCGGCGCAGAGCTGGCTGTGAAGCAGCGCAACGCCACCGTGGCCGGGCGCAGGATCGACATCATCAAAGGCAGTTCGGACGCCCAGCCCGACGTGGCGGTAAACGCCGTGCGCAAGCTCGTCGAGCAAGACAAGGTGGACATCATGGTCGGCCCGCTCTCGGGCGGGGAGGGCATTGCGGTCAAGGATTACTCCAAGACGCAGCCCAACATCACCTTCATCAACGGCGGCTCGGGCGCACAGGCCACCACCTTGGTCAGCACCAGCCCCAACTTCTTCCGCTTTAACACCGAGGGTGCGCAGTGGATGGTGGGCCTGGGCACCGCCGCCTTAGCGAAGGGCTACAAGCGCACCATGATCATTGCCGAGGACTACTCCTTCCCCTACTCGCAAGTGCAGGGCTTTATGGCGGAGTACTGTCGCTTGGGTGGCAAAGTGCCCCAGAAAGCCTGGGTGCCACTGGGCGGCAAAGATTACTCGTCAGTGATTGCCAAAATCCCGAAAGACGTTGACGCACTGCTGGTGATTCTGGGCGGAGCTGACGCGGTGAACTTTCTGAACCAATACGAAGCGGCGGGTGGCGACAAGCCCATCATGGGCGGCTCAATCACAGTCAGCCAAGACGTGCTGAACTACCGTGGCAAGCGGCGTGACTCGCTGGTGGGCACCTTGTCCGCCGGACCCTACGCTGACAGCTACAACGGCGCGGAGTGGCAGGCCTTTGTCGCCGATTATCAAAAGAACTACCCAGTCTCTGCCGGTGGCTACCCCAGCCCCAGCTTGTTTGCCTACGTGTACTATGTAAACATGAAAGCGGCATTGGACGGCTTGGCTGCTGTCAACGGTGACTTGTCGGGCGGACAAGCCAAGTACCGCGAGGCGCTGTCCAAGTTGGTGCTCAAGACGCCCAACGGCGATGTGCGCCTAGACGCCAACCGTCAGGCCATCGGCTCTACCTTTGTCACCGAGGTGGTCAAGGATGCGCAGGGCAATTTGTCTACCAAGGTCAACAGCAAGGTTGACAACGTGGCCCAGTCCCTGGGCATGAGTGCAGCAGACTTCAAGATCGGCTCGCGCGACGTGCCTGCTTGCCCCTGAGCACACAGAGCATGAGCTTGTGAACTTGTGGCAACGATAGCGAAACTTCGTTCAACCCGCGCGCCAGCCCTTGGCGCTGCGGCAGGCCCGCGCTCACCTTTGGCGTCTAATGACGCGCTGGTGATCAGCGGCGTGACGCGCGCTTTCGGTGCGCTGCGCGCGGTGGACGATGTGTCGCTTTCGGTTGCTGCCGGTCAGAAATACGCCATCCTGGGCTCTAACGGCGCGGGCAAAACCACGCTGTTCAATGCCATCACGGGTGACTTTCCGCCCACTGCCGGGCGGATCTATTTTTTTGGCGAAGACATCACCGAGCTAGAGCCCCATGAGCGTATTCGCAAGGGCTTGCGCCGTACCTACCAGTCTTCGCTTTTGTTTCGTGATTTGACGGTCAGGGACAACCTGTTCTTGGCCGTGCGCGGCGTCACCAGTGGGCGCTTTAGTTTTCTGCGCGCCCCCAGCCGCCATGCTTCCACCCTGGCCACGCAAGAGCTGCTGGAGCGCGCGCGCTTGCTGCCCATTGCCAATGAAAAAGTAGCTAATCTCGCGCATGGTCAGCAGCGCCAGTTAGAGATTGGCATGAGCCTGGCCGGTGCGCCACGGTTGATCTTGTTTGACGAGCCTGCGGCCGGCCTGTCGCCCGCCGAGCGGCGCGAGCTGGTGCTCTTGCTGCGCTCACTGCCTGCCCACATGAGCTATGTACTGATTGAACATGACCTCGACATCGCGCTGCGCGTGGTGGACGCTGTCACCGTGATGCACAACGGGCGCGTGCTGCGCAGCGGCACCCCGAGCGAAATTGAGAGTGACGCGGAAGTGCAAGCAATCTACATGGGGAGCAAACACTGATGGCCTGGTTTGGCAAAAGCCCCGATGCCAAGGTCGCTGGCCCAGTGCTGTTAGTGCAGGGGCTGGACGTGTATTACGGCCGCGCCCATGCGCTGCAAAGCGTCAGCCTGAGGCTGGACCATGGCGTGCTCGGGCTTGTGGGGCGCAACGGCATGGGCAAGACTACGCTGTGCAATGCCATCGTCGGTTTGGTGCCAGCCCAGGGCAGCATCAAGTTACTGGGACAAGAAATTTTGGGCCTGACTGCCAATGAGATCACCCAGCGCGGCATTGCCTATGTGCCGCAAGGTCGGCGCGTGTGGCCTTCTCTCACGGTGCATGAGACGCTGCGTTTGGTAGCCCGCCATCCGCGTGAGATCGACCGCGTTTATGCGATGTTCCCCCGCCTCGCCGAGCGCAAGAGCAACGGTGGCGCACAGCTATCGGGCGGCGAGCAGCAAATGCTGGCCATTGGCCGCGCGCTGTTGTTGGAGCCCAAGTTGCTGGTGATGGACGAGCCCACTGAAGGCTTGGCGCCGGTGATCGTGGAGCAGGTGGAGCAAGCCCTGCGCGGCTTTGCCGAGAGCGGAGAAATCTCCATCTTGCTGATCGAGCAAAACCTCGGTGTGGTGATGGATGTGGCCGAGCGCATCGGCGTGATGGTCAATGGCCAGATCGCCCATGAGATGGCCACTAGCGCCTTGGCCGCAGACCGTGATTTGCAAGAGCGCCTGCTGGGCGTGCGCGCCACTGGTGCCGACGAAGACAATCCGCAAGCGCCACCGCCCATGCCGTTGGACGACGCAGCCACGCAAGTGTTTACCGTGCGCCGCGCCTATGCCGAGAGCGCGCCCAGCATGGACGCTTTGGCACCCCGCACAGTGCGTGGATTTAACCGCTGGAACGCGGCAGAACCCAATGCTGCTTTGGCCGATATTCGGCGCGACCCGCCCGGACCTGCCGCCAGTGCGGCGAGCAGGCCAGCGGCAGCAAAAGTCTTCGATTTCCCCGTAGCCACCAGCAGCGAACGCGCCGCTTACGTGGTGGGCACTTTTGACACCAAGGCACGCGAGCTACTCTACCTGCGCCAGTGCCTCGAAAAACGCGGTGTGCGCACCGTCACGGTGGACCTGTCCACCAGCGCCAAGCCCTCACCCGCCAACGTGCATCCACGCGAAGTGGCGCGCCACCACCCCGAGGGCGAGTCGGCAGTGTTCAGCAACGACCGTGGCCGCTCCGTAACTGCCATGGCGCAGGCGTTTGCGCAATTTGTCGTTGCGCAGCGCGATATCGGCGGCATTATTTCGGCAGGCGGCTCAGGCGGCACCACGCTGGCCAGCGCTGGTATGCGGGCCTTACCGGTTGGCTTGCCCAAGATGATGGTCTCCACCATGGCCTCGGGCGACACGCGCCCCTATGTCGGTCCGGTGGATATTTGCATGATGTATGCCGTGACCGATGTGCAAGGAATCAACCGCATCAGCGAAAAAGTGTTGAGCAATGCGGCACATGCCTTGCTTGGGATGATGGCCAATCCAGTGCTCGAATCCAGCAACGGCAAACCCGCGCTGGGTCTGAGTATGTTTGGCGTTACCACCCCTTGCGTGCAGGCGGTTACCAAGCAGCTTGATCTTGATTACGACTGCCTGGTGTTCCACGCCACCGGTACGGGCGGACAGGCGATGGAGAAGCTGGCTGACTCAGGCCTGTTAGTCGGTGTGATTGATGTCTCCACCACCGAAGTGGCCGATGAGATCGTCGGCGGCACGCTGTCTGCCGGTCCCACGCGCATGGATGTTTTTGCGCGCCATGCCTTGCCCTATGTGGGGTCGTGCGGCGCGCTCGACATGGTCAACTTTGGTGCCTGGGATAGCGTACCCGCGCAGTTCAAGGGGCGCAATCTCTACCGGCACAACCCCACGGTAACGCTGATGCGCACCACGCCTGAGGAGTGCCGCCGCATTGGTGAATTTATTGCGACCAAGCTCAACGCCATGCGCGGGCCAGTGCGGTTTTTAATTCCCGAGCACGGCGTCTCCACCATCGACAAGCCCGGCCAGCCTTTTCATGACCCGCAGGCCAACCAAGCCTTGTTTGCCACCATCGAGCAGTTGTTTCGCCCCAGTGCCGAGCGACGCTTGCAACGCTTACCGCACCACATCAACGACGAGGCCTTTGCCAAGGCGTTGGTCGCTGCTTGGCGCGATGTTGCGCGCCTAGGCGCAAGCGTGCGTCGGGCCTAGTTCTGCTCTTTCCTATTCATCGATTCACCCCAGCCCGCCATGCCACGACTTTCACGCGCCAGTTTGTTAGAACGCTTCCGCTCCAAGATCGCCTCAGGCCGACCGCTGATTGGTGGTGGCGCTGGCACCGGCTTGTCTGCCAAATGCGAAGAAGCCGGTGGTATCGATCTGATCGTGATCTACAACTCCGGCCGCTACCGCATGGCCGGGCGCGGCTCCTTGGCGGGCTTGCTGGCCTATGGCAACGCCAACGAGATCGTGTGTGAGATGGCGCATGAAGTGCTGCCGGTGGTGCGCCACACGCCGGTTCTGGCCGGGGTTAATGGGACGGACCCGTTCATGATTCCTGCCCAGTTCTTCAAGCGCCTCATCGACCTGGGTTTCTCGGGTGTACAGAACTTCCCGACCGTGGGTCTGATCGACGGGACGTTTCGCGCCAATCTGGAAGAAACTGGCATGGGCTATGGCCTGGAAGTCGAGATGATTGCCGCGGCCCATGCGCTGGATTTGCTCACTACACCCTATGTGTTCGACGAGGCCCAAGCAAGCGCCATGGCGCAAGCTGGTGCCGATATCGTGGTCTGCCATATGGGTCTGACCACGGGCGGTGCCATTGGTGCCGAGACCTCCATGCAACTGGCCGACTGCGTGGCCCCCATTCGAGCTTGGGGCGCAGCGGCGCGCGCCGTCAACCCCCAAGTGATCGTGCTGTGCCACGGCGGCCCCATTGCCACGCCCGAGGACGCGCAGTTCATCCTGCGCGAATGCCCGCAATGCAATGGTTTCTATGGCGCAAGTTCCATGGAGCGCTTGCCTACTGAGGTGGCGCTGACCGAGACCACGCGGCGCTTCATGCAGATCACGCGCTAACACACAACGCAGCCCCCTACCCAACAAATGAAAACGCGATTCCTGGACGCAATCACGGGACAAGTGTCAACTGGAGAAATGCAATGACCGGCGCTCAATTTGGAAGTTTTGTCTTGAACCTGATCGCCTTGGCGGCGGTGGTTGCCATCGTTGTCTGGCTGCTGCACTGGCTGTACTTGCGTAGCTCCAAAGAGCGCGCCTTTGTACGCACCGGTATGGGCGGGCAAAAGGTGGTGCTCGACGGGGGTGCGTTTGTGCTGCCCATCGTACACGACGTGATTCCGGTCAACATGAACACCTTGCGCCTCGAAGTGGCGCGCGGCCGCGACAAGGGGCTGATCACCAAAGACCGCATGCGCGTCGATGTGATTGCCGAGTTCTATGTGCGCGTGGTGGCCAATGCCGAGTCGGTTGCAACTGCTGCGCGTACCTTGGGCCTGCGCACCATGGAGCCCGATCAACTGAGGGAATTGGTAGAAGGTAAATTCATCGACGCACTGCGCACCGCAGCGGCTGACATGACTATGGAAGAATTGCACGAGAAGCGCGGCATTTACGTCAAGCGCGTGCGCGAAACCGTGGCCGAAGACTTGACCAAAAACGGCCTGGAACTAGAAGCTGCCTCACTCACGCAACTAGATCAAACTAGCCTGGAATATTTCAACCCCAGCAACGCTTTTGATGCCGAAGGTATGACCCGTCTGACCGAGCAGATCGAGCGGCGCAAAAAGCAGCGCAACGATGTGGAGCAAGACACCTTGGTTGCCATCCGCAACAAAAACTTGGAAGCCGAAAAGCTCTCGCTAGATATTGATCGCGAGAGCGAATACGCGCGTCTGAGCCAGCAGCGCGAAGTGGAGATCGCCCGCGCACGTCAGCGCGCCGAAGTAAGCACCGAACGCGCCCAGCGCGAGCAGGATGCCGAGGGCGCGCAGATCGCGTCCAAGCAAGCTATTGATGGCGCTCGCATTCGCTCTGAACAATCCCTAGAGCAGGAGCGCATAAGCAAAGAGAGGGCCATTCAGGGCTCAGAGATCGAGCGGCGCATGTCGCTGGAGTTGGCCGAGCAGCAACGCGCCATTGCCGTGGCGCGCGAGAGCAAGTCACAAAGCGAAGCGCAGGCTGCTGCGGAGATTGCCCGCGCACTGGCGGTTTCGGCTGAAGAAAAAGTTTTCACCGCCCGAGAAGTAGAAGTAGCTGAGCGCAAGAAAGCCATCGATTTGATTGCCGCCGCGCAATCCGCCGAACACGAGGCGCTGCGCCTGACCAGCGCTGCCAGCGCCGAGCGCAGCGCCAGCGCCGACCGTGGCGCGGCCCTGCGCGCGCAAGCCGAGGCCGACGCCGACGCCGACAAGATAAAAGCCATGGCGCTGCGCTTGCGCAGCGAGATAGAGGCCGAAGCACTGCGCATGATGAACGAGGCGCACAACATGCTCAGCCCCGAGGCACGCATGTCGGCGCTGCGCATGCGTTTGGTGGAAAAAGCCGAGGGCATCATCCGCGAGTCGGTCAAACCCATGGAGCGCATCGAGGGCATCAAGATCATGCATATCGATGGCCTAGGCGGTGGTGGCTCTGGTGGCAACGGCAACGGCAATGGCTCTGGTGGTGGCGGCAATTTTGCCGACGGCATGGTCAATTCGGCCTTGCGTTTCCGAGCCCAAGCACCGCTGGTGGACCAGTTGCTGCGCGAGATTGGGCTGGAGGGCGGCGACATTCAAAAGCTGGTGGGTGGCGTGAGCGGCGCGCAAGCCGCACTGCCCCCGGCTGTGCAGCCCAACCCACCAGCGAGCGAGTAGGCTGTGATTCAGGTCTATACCTCCAGCGTGATCGGCAGCAGTGCGGAGAACATCTGGGCGCGCATCCGCGACTTCAACGCGCTGCCCCAGTGGCACCCCGGCATCGCCGACAGCCGCATAGAAAACGGCCAGCCCAGCGACCGCGTAGGTTGTATCCGCCACTTCCACACAGGCGACGGCGGCATGATCCGCGAACGCTTGCTCGCCCTGTCAGACTACGACTACAGCGTCACCTACGAAATCCTGGAGAGCCCAATGGGCGTGGACAACTATGTCGCTACGCTCAAGCTCACCCCTGTGACCGACGGCGTGCGCTGCTTTGCCGAGTGGAGCGCCGAGTTCGACTGCGCGCCGGGGCGCGAGGCCGAACTCACGCGCGCGATAGGGCAGGGCGTGTTTCAGGCGGGTTTTGATGCGCTGAAGCGGACCTTTGGTTGACCCGTTGACCCGCTGACCCGTCGGCCCCATGCAAAAGGTCACCCGCTCCACCATCATCGACGCGCCCATCGATCGCGTGTGGGCCATACTGCGCGACTTCAATAGCCACGACCAATGGCACGACGTGGTGGACGCCAGCCACATCGAAGGGCGCGAGCAAAGCGACCAAGTGGGTTGCATCCGCAGCTTTACTTTGAAAGACGGCAACCGCATCCGCGAACAGTTGCTCACGCTGTCCGACCGTGAATACAAAAGCACTTATTGCATCGTCGAAGCCACGGTGCCCTTGCAACGCTACGTAGCCACGGTCACGCTCAAACCTGTGACCGATGGTGCGCGTACTTTCTGGCATTGGCAATCCACCTTTGACACGCCCCCCGGCATGGAGCGTGAACTGCGCGACATGGTGGCGCAAGGTGTCTATGAAGCAGGATTTGAGAACTTGCGAAGTCATTTGCGGCAGGGTGGGGATCTACGGGGTGGCAGTCAACGCAGCGACGGGCACGCAGGCATGCCAACCGCGCTGCCCATTCCCACACGGCGAGTCGGCCTGCGCCGCTATGGCGATGCCTCGGTTCTGGCGGGCCATGATGCGCAGGCCCCGGCACCCGCTGCTGGCGAAGTGCGCATTCGGCAACGCGCCATCGGGGTGAACTTCATTGACATCTATTTGCGCAAGGGCTGGATACTGTCGATGCTTCCGGTATCAGACGCTGCGCCTGGCGTGTTGGGCATGGAAGCGGCGGGCACGGTCATCGATGTCGGGTCGAATGCCCGCGGCCTGCTGCCCGGCGACCGCGTGGCCTATCTCGGCCCTACGCCCGGCGCCTACTGCACCGTGCGTACCGTACCCGCTGACTGGGTGGTGCGCCTGCCGCCAGCGGTAGAGGACGAGACCGCTGCCGCGCTGCTACTTAAAGGCCTGACCGCAGACTACCTGCTGCGCGACCTTGGCGCGGTCGGCCCTGGGACGCGCTTGCTAGTCCACGCCGCCGCCGGTGGCGTGGGTCTGCTGCTGTGTAGTTGGGCGCGGCGCATCGGTGCCGTGGTGGTGGGCACAGTGTCGAGCGAGGCCAAGGCGCGCGTGGCACGCGAGCATGGCTGCGAGCATGTGATCGTCACGCGAGACTACCAATTTGCTGCTGCCGTTCAGAGCGCCTGCGGTGGTGCCGACGTGGTGGTCGACGGGCTAGGAGACGCGGCGCGCGAGGAAAACCTAGCCGCCCTCGCCCGGCGCGGCCATTGGATTAGCCTGGGCCAAGCCAGTGGCATGTTGGCACCGCTGGCGCCGGACGCACTGCTCGGTAAATCGCTTACTTTTTCCCGCCCCGTAGTGTTCGATTACATCGCTGACTACGCGCAACTCACCGAGCGCGTCGGGCGCGTCTGGGAGGCCTTGGCAAACGGCAGTATCAAAGCCCCATTGATCGAGCGCTACCCGCTAGAAGCCGCAGCGCAAGCGCACATCCGGCTTGAATCGCGTCAGACTATCGGCCCACTCATTCTGATCGCTTAAGCCAACCATGATTGTTGGCACGAACCCGCACAGGTAAAAAATACAAATCCGTTGAAACACTTCTCACCGTTGGTTTGTTGACTAAAAGCATTGCAGTCAAAGCCTCAATGTCCATTCAGGCGAATCACAAAACCCGAAAATAATCCTGCACCGGCGATGGCGCAATGAGCGCAGCGCATTCGATGCCTCCGTGGCTGGG